>JACPDV010000483.1 GCA_016183835.1 Armatimonadota bacterium | reverse complement strand
GGTACATGCTGTCGAGCGCGGCGACCAGGTCCTTGGCCACCTCCGCCACGTTGTCACTCGCGCTGAGCGCGGTCACCGCCGCCTGCTGCACCGCGGCGCTGACCTGGAACGGCCCGCCACGCTGGCTGTAGAGCTGCGCCAGCTCATAGTGCACCTCGGGGTGACTGTCCGGCCAGGCGCGCGCGGCGCGCTCCAACCAGAACTGCTCCGTCGCCCGATCGCCCTTCTTGTTGGCCAGATAGGCCTGGATCTGCGGGCAGAGGACCTTGATCGTGCCGTCCTTGTAGCTCTCTTCGCGAAGCTTCTTCAGCACGTCGTTGTAGTGCTCGGACTTCTTCTGATCCTCGAGCTGCTGCCGCAGGTCGGCGATCTTCTTCACCGGATCCTCGCCCTTGATCAGGATGTGCCGCATCCGCACGCGCTTGGCTTCCTTCAGGCTGGGGTGGCTCGGCAGCGGCACGGCGTCGGTCTCGGCCTTGTCCTTGGCGTCCTTGGGCTCCTCGAACGGCGGCGCCGTCTCGCCCGCCTTGGGCAGCTCGCGCTCCAGGCACTGCATGATGTGCCAGCCGAAAGCGGTGCGGAACGGCTTGCTGACTTCGTTGACGTCCAGCGCGAAGGCCATCTTCTCGAACGGCTTGACCCAGCCGCCGCGCGCGGCGAGCGGGTACTCGCCGCCCTTGTCCTTGCTGCCGGGGTCGTCGCTGTATTGTTTGGCCAGGGCGGCGAAGTCGGCGTGCTGTGTGGCGAGGCGCTGGTAGAGGCCGTCGGCGATCGCCTTGGCCTCGTCCATCGTGCGCGGATCGCACTTCTTGAAGTCGTCGGGCCAGCTCTTCTTGGTTTCGGCGAGGAAGATCACCCAGCCCTCGTCGCCGGCGATGGGGTCGCTCACCTGCCCCACCTTGAGCGCGAACACCGCCTTCTTGAACTCGTCGCCGAAGCGTGCGCTGCTGTGGGTGAAGGGGGTCAGCTTGCCGCCGTCCTTCTTGGTGTAGTCGTCGCTGACGGCCTTGGCCAGGTCGGCGAACTTGGCGGGGGCGGCCTTGGCGCGAGCGGCGATGTCCGCGGCCTTGGCCTTCTGCGCGTCGAGGTCCTTGCGCCAGGCGGCCTCGTCGTCCTGGCGGCGCTTGAGGGCCTCGGCGTCTTCCTTCTGACCCTCCATCGGCGCAAACGGCTTGCGGTGGGTCACCCGGACCAGGATCACCCGCCCACCGATCTCCTCGTACTTCTCCTTGAGGTCGTTGTCGGTGATGGTGATTTCCTTCTCGATGTCCTCCCGCACCCTGTCCTCGAGCAGCTTGGCGCTGAGGCGGTCGAGGTTCTCGGTCAGCTTGGCGCGCAGGTTGTCGCGCTCCTTCGTGGCGGAGGAGCCCTCTTTCTGCAGTTTGTACGCCCAGGCTTTCTCGTCCATCCCGCTGCGCTCGGCTTCGAGCGCCTCATTGACCTGCTTCTCGATCTCGTCGTTGAGGTCGGCGCGCGAGACCGAGACGTGGCGCTGCGCGGCGAGGTGCTTGAGCAATTCGCTGTCGGCCCACTGGTCGAACAGGTTGCCGATCTCGCGCTGCCGGTAGGTGACCATCTCGTTGCGCATCACCGGCAAGCCCTGGAGCAGCTTGTCCCGGTCCTCGCGCAGCAGCGTGCTGCCGAACACGCGGGCGATCTTGGGGAACTGCTCCCGGCCGGACTCGTCGTGCTTGAAGGCCGCGTTGCCGAAGCTGAACACGCCGCCGACGAAAAAGGCGAAGACGAACAGGTAGAGTCCGTACTTCATCCAGTGGCCGAGGTGCTCGCGGAGCCCGTGGACCGACAGGCCGCCCTTCATGGCGCGGCGGAGGTCCTTGATCAGGTGCGGCTTGCGCGCGGGCTTCTCGGCCACGATGGTGCGGCGCAGGGGCGGCGGTCCCGTTTGCGGGACCGCCGGGCTCTTGCGCGTGGGTCGGCGCTTCGACATCGCTGACATGCTCCGGAGAGAAGTGCGTCCAGGCGTGTAGCCTGGCATTATATCACTGAATCAGCTCTCAGCCGTTCAGGCCGTCCATCCAGGCGCGGATGGCGGCCGGATCACACGGCGCGGAGAGGTCGACGCTGAGGGGCGTGACGGCGATCCGCCCGGCGGCGATGGCCGCCAGGTCGGTGCCCGGCACAGGCTCGTCGCGCGGACTCCCGGTGCCCAGCCAGTAGTAGTCGCCGCCGCGGGGATCGCGGCGCCGGTCGAAATCGGTGGCGTAGCCCCGCCGCCCCTGCGTGCACAGCTCCCACCCGGCGATGCGGTCCGGCGGCAGGTTGGGCACGTTGACGTTGAGCACCAGCTCGCGATCGGCCTGCGCCGCCACCCGCGGCGTGAGGTGTCGGGCGTAGTCGGCCGCCGCGGTCCAGTCCAGGTCCTGAAACGCGGTGACGCTGAAGGCGATCCCGGGCACGCCGAGGAGCGCCGCCTCCACGGCCGCCGCGACCGTGCCGGAGTACCAGGCGTCCTCGCCCAGGTTGGCGCCGCGGTTGATCCCCGCCGCCACCACGTCGGGCGGGGCGTCGAGCAGCTCGCGGATGGCCAGCAAGATGCAGTCGGAAGGCGTGCCGCTGATGGCCCACGCCGTCGCGCCGGCCACTTCGGTGCGGTGGGCGCGGAGCGGCTTGTGCATCGTGATGGCGTGGCTCACCGCGCTCCGCTCGCGCTCCGGCGCCGCGACGACCACCTCGCCCACCTCCGCCAGCGCCACCACCAGGGCCCGCAGGCCCGGCGCCCGGATCCCGTCGTCGTTGCAGACCAGGATGCGCAAACCCTACTCCGCCTGCGGCACGGGGAGCACCGGCCGGAGCTCGCCGCCGTTGCCGAAATCCACCGCCCGCACCTCGAGCATCCCCGGGATCTCGGCCACCTGCTCGAGGATGGCCGGGTCCGTGGGGCTGTCCACCTCCACGATGCTCACCGCCCGGCCGCCCACCGCATCGCGGCCGAGCTGCATCCCCGCGATGTTGATCCCCGCATCGCCCAGCAGCGTGCCGACCTTGCCGATCACGCCCGGCTGGTCGGTGTTCCACCACACGATCAGGTGCCCCTGCGGCACGATGTTGAAGCCGTAGCCGTCCAACGCCACCACGCGCGGGTCGGCCCCGAAGCAGCAGCCGTCCGCCACGTGCCGCGCGCTCTCCGTGGTCAGCCCCACACGCAACACCGCCTGGTAGGTGGGCGACTCGATGGAGCGCGTCTCCGAGACCTGGATGCCCATCCCTTCCACCACCATCGGCACGTTCACGGCGTTGATGGTGTCGTCGCCCTGGTAGGTGCGCAGCAGCCCGCGGAGCGCCGCCCGGGCGATGGGGTCGGTCGGCTCCTGGTGCAGCTTGCCCAGGTAACTGATGTCGACCCGCACGATCCGCCCGCCGAGGGTGAGCTGCGCCAGGAACCGGCCGAGGTGCTCGGCCAGGTGGAAATAGGGCATCAGCCGGCGATGCTCCTCGGCGTCCAGCATCGGCAGGTTCACCGCCCCCGGCACCGGCTCGCCCCGGAACGCCGCCAGGACCTGCCGGGCCACGTCCACGGCCACGTTGTCCTGCGCCTCCAGTGTGCTGGCGCCCAGGTGCGGCGTGCACACCAGGTTCGGCGCGTCGAGCAGCGGCGAGCGATGCTCGCCCAGCGGCGGCTCGTTCTCCCAGACGTCGATGGCCGCGCCGGCCAGCCGCCCGGCGTGGAGTGCCGCGGCCAGGTCGGCTTCGTTCACCACCCCGCCGCGGGAGCAGTTCACCACCCGCGCCGTGGGCTTCATCAGCTCGATCCGCTCGGTGGTGAGGAGGTTGCGCGTGTGCGGGTTGAGCGGCACGTGGTAGGTCAGGAAGTCGCACCGCCGGAGTAGCTCGTCGTAGCCCACCACCTCGATGCTCATGTTGCGGGCGCGCTCGGCGTTGACCTGCGGGTCGAAGCAGATCACGTGCATGTCCAGCGCCTGCGCGCGCTTGGCCACCTCGCTGCCGATCTTGCCCAGCCCCACCACGCCCAGCACCTTGTCGCGCAGCTCGACGCCGGTGAACAGGCTCCGCTCCCAGCGCCCCTCGCGGAGCGAGCGGTGCGCTTCGGGCAGATTCCGCGCCAGGGCCATCATCATCGACAGCGTGTGCTCGGCGGCGGCCACGGTGTTGCCGAAGGGGGAGTTGATCACCAGCACACCGTGCTCGGTGGCGGCGTCCACGTCGATGTTGTCCACGCCCACCCCGCAGCGGCCGATGATCTTGAGGCCCGGCGCCGCCTCGATCACCTCGCGCGTGACCTGCGTGGCCGAGCGCACCACCAGCACGCTGAAGTCGGCCACTGCCCGGCAGAGCGCCTCGCCCTGCAGCCCGATGCGGACGTCCACCGGCGCCGCCTCGTTGAGGATCCGGAGCCCGCGCTCGCTGATGTTCTCGGTGACCAGGATCTTCATGCGTTCCCCCGCGTGGCCGCCTCCGCGGCGGCCACGGCCGCGGCCGGGTCCACCGGCCGACCGAGATCGCGCAGGGCCTGGCCCAGCAGCGCCACGCCCTGCAGCACGTTGGTCTCGCTGACCCAGCCGAGGTGCCCGATGCGCACGATCTTGCCCTTCAGGTGCCCCTGCCCGCCGGCGATCTCCACGCCGTACCGCCCGCGGAGCCGCGCCCGCACCTGCGGCTCGTCGAGCCCATCGGGCACCCGCAGGGCGGTCACCGCCGGCGAGGCGCACGAGTCGGCCGCCAGCGGCTCGAGGCCCAGCACCCGGCAGCCGGCGCGGACGCCGTCGCGCAGCCGGAGGTGGCGGGCCAGCATCGCCTCGTGCCCCTCCTCGGCGATCATCGCCAGCGCTTCGTCCAGGGCGTAGACCAGCGACACCGCGGGAGTCCAGGGGTTCTCGCCCTTCGCCAGGCTCGTGCGCGCGGGCTCGAGGTCGAAATAGAAGCGAGGCATGCGGGCGCGCTTCGACGCCTCCCAGGCCCGGTCGGACATGGCGACGAAGCTCAGGCCGGGCGGGATCATGAAGGCCTTCTGCGAGCCGGCGACGGTGACGTCCAGCCCCCACGCGTCGTGCTCGAGCGCGGTGGCGAGGAGCCCGCTGATGGCGTCCACGAGCACGAGCGCGCCGGGGAGGCCCCACTCCACGTCGAGCCGGGATACCTCTGCGCCGTAGGCCGCGGCGATGTCGGCGAAGCGCTTGCCGAAGGCGCCGGTGCTGACGGCCAGGACGCGGTCGCCGGGCGAGAGGGTGTTGACCAGCGCGGCTTCGAGCCCGCCGGTTCCCGAAGCGGTGAGGAGGAGCGGGTCGCCCGCCGTCCGGAAGCAGGGCTTGAGCCCGGCGGTGACGCGCTGCAGCAACTCGTGAAAGGCCGGACAGCGATGGTTGATCATGCGCCGCGACTGGGCTCTGAGCACGCGGCCGGGAACCGGCGTGGGGCCGGGGATGAGGAGGATCATGTCTTCGGCGGACTGGACGGGGTCGCTCGCCATGGGAAGGTCGCCTCGATAGCCGTAGGATGGCCCCTGACGCGTGCGATCATAACCGAGGGTGCCCCAATTGGCAACGCCGCGCGGCGGAGGTGAACGGTGAACCGTGAACCGTGAACCGCGAACCGTGAGCGGAGCAGTCCGCCGTTCACCGTTCACCGTTCACCGCTCACCTCCGCGCCGCGTTTGCGCCGGGCGGCCGGCGATGGTATAATCGCGGAGGTTGCAGCGACGGGTCGGACTCCCGGTGGATTGGAGGTGGGCCTTGGCCGGCGACTCGCAGTCTCCCTCACGTGTCGACGAGCTGAAGGCGTTGACCTTCGGGTTCGACGAGCATCCGCTGGAGCACTTCCGCGGGATGACCGACGCGGAGATCCAGGCCCATCCGGGGATCGGTCCGAAGTACCGGCAGCGGATCCAGGCCGCGCTGGCCGAGCTGGCGGAGTTGACGGGCGTGCCGAACGAGCCGCCCGCGGCGGCCGCCGCGCCGCTCGAGCCCGTGGCGCCCGGCACCAGCGGGCCGCTGACGCTGGTGATGGTGCTGATCCTGGCAGCCATCGTGGTGGTCGGCTTCCTGGTCGCCACGCGCGGGACGAACCCGGAGACGCGCCAGGAGCTGGCCGACCTCAAGGAATCAGACGCGCGGGCCAGGCAGACCTTCCGGGTGATCGCCACCGACGCCTCGCGGGCCGCGCTGGGGCACGCCGTGACCGCCTACAAATGCGCTTCCGAGGGCAACCTCGGGCTGGGGCGGCTCGAGCTGGTGGACGTGGAGGTCGCATTGCAGGCCGTGCGCAACGCGGCGCAGCTTGGCGGCGACGTGGCGCTGCCGGGCCGGCTGGCCGCCGCCGAAGCGGCCACGCGAGAGGCCGACGAAGTGCTGCGGCTGAGAGCACCGCAGAGCCAGGACCAGGTGGTGGTGGCCGTGGACGCCATGGTTCAGGCGATCAATGCGCTGCAGCCGCAGGAGGTGAAGCAGTAATGCCGACGCCGGCCGATCTCCCCCCTCTCGAAGAGGTCATCAACCTGCTGCGCTCGCGCAGCGAAGACGATCTGGAGAAGGCTCACCGGGCGCTGGTGTCGCGCGGCGAGCCGGCCGTCCCGGGGCTGCTGGAGGCCCTCACCGACGGTTCCTACCAGGTCCGCATGGGCGCCGCGCGCGCGCTCGGCGAGATCGGCGGCGCCGCGGCGGTGGGGCCGCTGGTGGAGACGCTCGCCGACCCGAGCATCAACGTGCAGCGGGCGGGCGTCGAGGCACTCGCCGGGATTGGCGTGGTGGCCGTGCCGCCGCTGGTGGAGCAGCTCGGGCACAAAGACCCCAAGATGCGCCGCCGTGCCGCGGAGACGCTCGGCCAGATCGCCGACGAATCGGCGCTCGAAGCCCTCGTGGAATCCCTTGGCGACGAGAACGCCGAGGTGCGCAAGGAGGCCGCCCGCGCGCTGGGCAAGGTGCGCGCGAGCGGGGCCACTGAGCGGCTGATCCAGATGCTCGACGACGAGAATGTGGAGATCTGCCGCTACGCCGCCGAGGCGCTGGGCGAGATCGCCGACGAGGCGGCCATCCCGAAGCTGGTCTCCGCGCTGGTCTCCAGCAGCGGCGACCTGCGCGACACGGCGGTGCAGGCCCTGGTCAAGATCGGCCCAGCGGCGGTACCCGAGCTGGTGACCCTGCTCGAGCACGACAACCCGCACGGCCGGCTCCACGCCGCCGACGCGCTCGGCCGGCTGGGCCACGAGGAGGCGTTCGAGCCGCTCGTGGCTCGCCTCGAGGACCCCGAGTCGCGGGTCCGGCACTACGCAGTGGAGGCGCTCGGCAAGGTCGGCGGGGCGAACCCGCAGCGCGCGGTGCGCGCCATCCTGCCGCTCCTCCACGAGGCCCACCGCGACATCCGCAGCGTGGCCATCAACGCCCTCCGGGCGCTGGGCGGACCGGTGGCGGTGCAAGCGCTGTCGGCCATGCTCGACGATTCGAACGCGATGGTCCGCCGGCAGGCGGCCCAGGCGCTGCTCGAGCTGGGCGATGCCGCGGCCGTCGAGCCTTTGGTGCGCGGGCTGCGCGACCCGGAGTGGAGCGTGCGCAGCTTCTGCGCCGAGGCGCTGGGTGAGATCGGCGGGGCGAAGGCGGTCATCCCGCTGGTCTTGGCGGCGGCGGACGACCGCTCGGACGTGCGGCTCAAGGTGGTGGATGCGCTGGGCAAGCTGGGCGACCCGCGGGCGCGGCCGGCGCTGACCATCGCCTCGAAGGACTCCGTGCGCGAGGTCGGCGAAGCGGCCCGCGCCGCACTGGAACGGCTGAAAGGGTAGCTCGCGGCCGCCGCCGGCCGCTGGAACAGGAACGATGGCGAAAATCCTGATCGTGGACGATGACCACGTTCAACTGCGGGTGCTCGAGGCTTTCCTGTCCCAGCTCGGCTACGAGGTCACCGCCGTCGACGACGGCGACAAGGCCGTGCAGGAAGCCCTGCAGCACCATCCCGACCTGATCGTCCTCGACATCGAAATGTCGGGCAAGGACGGCTTCGAGGTGCTCGACGCTCTGCGCCGCTTCAAGCGCACGCAGCACACCCCGGTGATCGTGCTCAGCGCCGAGACCGGGAAGGTCGACCGCGACGGTGCTCGCCGCCGCGGCGCCACCGACTTCCTGACCAAGCCGTTCGACCGGACCGAGATGATGCAGCGGGTCCAGGCCATCCTGAAGGCGAAGTAGCCAGCACCATGCGTCTCAAGCAGTTGGAGCTGTTCGGGTTCAAAACCTTCGCCGACAGCACCACGCTCGTCTTCGACGAGGGCATCACCGCGGTCATCGGCCCGAACGGGAGCGGCAAGTCCAACACCGCCGACGCGCTCCTGTGGGTCCTTGCGACGGCAACGACGGGATCTTCGCCGGCTCCGCCCAGCGCCGGCCGCTCGGCTACGCCGAGGTGACCCTCACCGTCGACAACTCCGACGGCGCCCTCCCGCTCCCCATGCGCGAAGTCGCCGTCACCCGCCGCGCCTACCGCAACGGCGACACTGAGTACCGCATCAACCACCAGCGCTGCCGCCGCAAGGACATCATCGACCTGTTCCTCGACACCGGCGTCGGGCGGCAGGCCTTCTCGGTCATCTCCCAGCGCGAGATCGACGCCATCCTCTCGCTCGACCCGCGCGACCGCCGCCGGCTGCTCGAAGAGGTGGCCGGGATCGAGCGCTACCGGGCTCGGCGCGACGAGACGCTCCGCCGGCTCGACGACACCGCCGCCAACCTGACCCGCCTGTCCGACCTGATGCTCGCCCTCGAGCTGCGCGTCGAGCCGCTCAGGGAGCAGCGAGAGATCGCCCGCGGCTACCTCGTCCTCCGAGAGCGGGTGGCCCAGCTCAAGCTCAGCCTGCTGGTCAAGGACCACGACCTGCTCGAGAAGCGGCTCCTCCGCCACGACGAGGAGGTGCAGGAGTCCGCGCGGCGGGTGACCGAGGCCCGCACCGCGCTCTCGGCCGCCGAGGCGGACGAGGAGCAGGCACGGCTCGATCTGCTCCAGACCGACGACGAGCTGCAGTCCGCGCGCGAGCGGATGGGCGAGGCGGCGCGCGAGGTGGAGCGGTTCGAGGCCGCGGTACGCGTGGCCGAGGAGCGGCTGCGGCACCTCGCCGAACGGCGACAGGCCACCGCGCAGGCGCTCGAGCGGCACCAGGCGCGGGTGGCCGAGAGCGAGGCGCAGGCCGAGGCGGTGCGCGCGGAGACGGTGCGCACCGAGGCCGAGCTGGGCGCGGCGCGGGCCGCGGTCGCCGAACTCGAGAGCGCGACGCGGGCGCGGCGCGAGGACGAGCAGCAGGTCGAGACTCGGCTCGCCGCGCAGCGGCGCGAGGTGGCCGAGCTGAACAGCCGGATCGGCGCGCTGGAAGGCTCGCGGAGCGCCGCGGCCGAGACCCTGGCCAACGCCGGGCGGCGGCGCGAGGCCCTCGCCGAGCAGCTCCGCCAGGCCGCGGAGGCCCTGGTGCGGGCGCGCTCCGCCGGCGCGGCGGCCACCGCGGCGCTCGAGACCGCGCAGGCGGAGCTGAACCGGCTGCAGGCCGAGCAGCAGGCCCTGCGCGACGCGCTGGCGGCGGGCGAGCGTGAGCAGGCCCGGCTGCGCGACAGCGTCGGCGAGCTGCGCGCGCGGCTCGGCGAGCGGGCCGCCAGACTGGGCGTGCTGCAGGCCGCGGCGGACAGCTACGAAGGGCTGTTCGGCGGCGTGCGCGCGGTCTTGCAGGCGCGCGACCGCGGGCGGCTGCGCGGTGATTACCAGGTGGTGGCCGACCTGCTGCGCGTGGCCGACGGCTGGGACGTGGCCATCGAGTCCGCCCTCGGCGCGCGGCTGCAGGACCTGGTCTGCGAGCGCGGCGAGGACGCCGAGGCGGCCATCGAGTTCCTCAAGCAGGAGCGCGCCGGGCGGGCCACCTTCCTGCCGCTGGACCTGCTCGAAGACGGCGCCCGGCCGAGCGGCGCGGAGCGGCTGCGCGGCATGCTCGGCGTGGTGGGGCTGGGCGTGGACCTGGTCTGTGCGCCGCACGAATTCGACCTGGTGCGGCGGCACCTGCTGAGCAACCTGATCGTGGTGGAGAGCCTGGACGCCGGACTGGCCGTGCGGCGCGCCGGGTTCACGCGCAGCACCATCGTCACCCGCGACGGCGACCTGATCCGCTCGAGCGGCGCCATCACCGGCGGCAGCCAGGAGCGCCGGGGCACCGCCCTGCTGGCCCGCAAGCGCGAGCTGGAGCGGCTGGAGCGCGAGCACGAGACGCTGTCCGGGGAGCTGGCCACGGCCACGGCCCAGGAGCAGCGTCTGAGCGCCGCCGGGCGCGACCAGCGGAGCGGCATGCAGGCGCTGGAGAGCGCCCTTCAGGAGGCGCGGCGGCGGCACTCGGCGGCCGAGCGGACGCGGCTCGAGGCGCAGATGGCCGTGACGCAGGGCGAGCGCGAAGCCGCGCGGCTGGCCGAGGTGGCCGGCGAGGTCGAAGTCGGCGAGTCCGCGGCGCGCGCTACCGTGGGCGAGGCCGAAGGCGAGCTGACCGAGCTGCGCGCGCTCCGCGCCGAGCGGATGGCGGCGCTGGGCGGCGTCGAGGCGGCGGCCACCGAGGTGCGCACCCGGCGCGCCGGCGACGACGACGCCCTGTCGGCGGCCAAGGTCCGCGCCGCGCGGCTCGAGAGCCGGCTGCAGAGTCTGCACGAGCAGTCGGCCGGGCACCGCAAGCTGCGCGAATCCGCCGACCTGGACCAGCGCCGGTTGGCGGCGGAGGGCGCCGGGCTGGACGAGGAGCATCGCCGCGTGGAGGCCGAGCTGCTGCGCGGGCGGCAGGAGTGGTCCACGCGCCGGGCGGCGCAGGAGGAACAGAACGCCGCGCTCGAAGCGCTGCAGGCCGTGCGGCGCGACGCGGGCGAGGCGGTGTCGCGAGCGGTGGAGGCAGCGCGGGCCGCGCGCACCGCGGTCGACGATTCCCAGCAGGCGCAGCACCGGGCCGAGCTGCGCCGTACCAGCGTGGACGGCGAGCTGCTCCACCTGCGGCAGACCCTCGCCGACGACCACGACGGCCTGACGCCCGAGCAAGCGCGCGGGCGGGCCGAGGAGATCCCTAACCGCGCCGACGCCGCCATGGAGCTGCAGGCTCGCCGCGAGGAGCTGGCCGAGCTGGGCGACGTCAACCTGGGCGCCATCGAGGAGTTCGAGCGGGTCACCGAGCAGCTCCTCTTCTATGAGCGGCAGAAGGCGGACCTCGAAGAGGCGCGCGACGACCTGATGGAGGTGATCGCGGAGATCGACGGGGTCACCCGCGAGCGGCTGGCGGAGGCCTTCACCGCCGTGAACCGGGAGTTCAAGGCGCTCTTCCTGCGCGTCTTCGGGGCCGACGGCGAGGCCGCGCTGCAGTGGAGCGACCCGGAGGACATCCTCGACAGCGGGCTGGAGGTGCTGGTCAGGCTGCCGGGCAAGCGCGTGCAGCACCTGCTCCTGCTCAGCGGCGGCGAGCGGGCGATGACCACCATCACGCTGCTCCTCGCCATGTTCCGGGTCAAGCCCTCGCCGTGCTGCCTGCTCGACGAGCTGGACGCCCCGCTCGACGACGCCAACCTGCGCAAGTACCGCGACCTGCTGCGGGAGTTCTCGGCGGGGAGCCAGTTCATCGTCATCACCCACAACCCGGAGACCACCCGGGTTGCCAACACGCTGTACGGCATTACGATGGAGGAGCCCGGCGTGTCGCGGGCCTACTCGTACCGTCCGCCGGCGGAGACGGAGGCCCCCGCGAGGGCGATCCGCGCGGCGGACTGACGCGATGAGGTGGGAACGATGAGGACGTACCTGGTGGTCGGCCTGGCCTGTGGGGTCCTGCTGTTCGGTTGCGCGCGCAAGCCCTCGGAGCCGGAGAGCGCCCCGGCGATCAACCCGCCGCCGGCCGCGCCGGCCCCCGTGGTCGCACCCACCACAGCACCCGCTGTACCCACTGCGGCCGCACCCACCACAGCACCTGCTGCACCCACTGCGGCCGCACCCACTGCCTCCGTGCCCACGACCACCGCGCCCGTCGCCCCCGCGGCGGCGCCTGCCGCCATCCCCGAGGCCGCCCGCCTGGCCCTCGAGACCGCCCGTGCGGCCATGCTCCGCGGCCGCTCCGCGCTAGGCGAGAAGCGCCTCGCCGCCGCCACCGAGGACTTCGAGGTGGCCCGCAAGTACCTCGGCGCGGCCGCCGAGGCCCTGGCCGCGCAGCCCGACCAGCAGGCCGCGGTGAACGAAGTCGCCGCCGTGCTCGGTGCGGCCATCCCCGGCACGGTGAAGGACATCGACGCACTGCTCGCCAAGCTCCCTGCCGCCCCGGCGGCGGCCACGGCGGCCGTTCCGGCGCCGCTGCCTCCCGCACCGTCGGCGCCGGTGGCTCCGACCCACTGACACCGGCCCGCCACTTGCCGCGCCGGCGCAGCCGACTGCGCCGCCCCCCGGACCGCACATCCCGCGCTGCCGCACAGCTTGCTCCCGGGCGGAGGAGACCGGCTGCCGGCGCGCGAAGACATGAGCCATGACCCCCACTGAGTTGGCCGCCAAGTGGTCGCGGGTCCAGCTCCGCGAACGCCAGGCCTGCCAGGAGCACTTCCTCGATGTGTGTCGCCTGGTCGGCCATCCCACTCCGGCGGAGGCCGACCCAACGGGGGAGGAGTTCTGTTTCGAGCGCGGGGCCGGACGGACCAGTGGCGGCGACGGCTGGGCCGACGTGTGGAAGCGGGGGCACTTCGGCTGGGAGTACAAAGGGCGGCACGTCAACCTGGACGCGGCGTACCGCCAACTCCTCGACTACCGCGAGGCCCTCGAGAACCCGCCCCTGCTCGTGGTGTGCGACACCGAGCGGTTCGTCATCCACACCAACTTCACCAACACCATCAAGAAGACGTTCGACATTCGGCTGGACTGCCTCCATCATCCGAACAACTTGCGCACGCTCCACGCCGTGTTCCATGCGCCGGACACGCTGAAGCCCGACCGCACGCCCGATCAGCTCACCGCCGAGGTCGCCGCCGCCATCGGGGAGCTGGCCCAACGGCTCTACCAGCGCGGCGTGGGCCGGCACGAGGCCGCGCACTACCTCATGCGGCTGGTGTTCTGCCTGTTCGCCGAAGACATCGGCCTGCTGCCCGCCGGCATGATCACGGACACCGCCCGGCACTTCAGCCGCGAGCCGGCCGCGTTCAACGCCATCATCGCCGAGCTGTTCGCCGCCATGGCCACGGGCGGCCGGCTGGGCCGCGAGCTGATCGACTACTTCGACGGCGGGCTGTTCGACGCCACGCCGTCCACCGTCGAGCTGGCCACGGAGGACATCGTGGCTCTCGGGCAGGTGGCCCGCGACGACTGGTCGCAGATCGAGCCGTCCATCTTCGGCTCGCTCTTCCAGCAGGGCCTCGACCCGGAGCAGCGGGCTGGACTTGGGGCGCACTACACCGGCCGAGAGTACATCGAGCGGCTGGTCGATCCGGTGGTGATGACCCCGCTCCAGCGCGAATGGGCCGCGGCGCGCGCCGAGTGCGACGCGCTGAACGAGCAGATCCAACGGCTCTCCGGCCGCGCCCGGGCCGCCAGGCGCCAGGCATTGGAGCGCCGCATCAACGACTTCATGGACCGTCTCGCCGCAGTCACCGTCCTGGACCCGGCCTGCGGCAGCGGCAACTTCCTCTACGTGGCGCTGCACCGGCTGAAGGACCTGGAGCTGGAGGTCATCCGCGCCTGCGCTCGCTGGGAAGGCGTGCAGCCGCCGTATCCGCGGGTCAACCCCGCCTGCCTGTACGGCATCGAGATCGACGAGTACGCGGTGGAGCTGGCGAGGCTGACGGTCTGGATCGGGTACCTGCAGTGGCTGAAGGCCAACGGCTACATGCCGTCCGACCGCCCGCTGCTCAAGCCGTTGGAGAACATCGCCGAGGCGAACGCGATCCTGGCCTACGACGCGGCCGGCCGGCCGGTGGACCCGCCCTGGCCGGAGGTGGAGTTCATCGTCGGGAACCCGCCGCACCTGGCCGGCAACCACATCCGGTACCGTGCCCTCGGAACGCGCGCAGACGATCTCTTCGAGCTGTACCGCGACCGCTTACCGGCCATGGCCGACCTGTGCTGCTACTGGTTCGAGCGTGCCCGTGCGCAGTTGGCAGAGGGCAAGGCGACACGGGTCGGGCTCCTGGGTACGGCGAAGCTGGTCCTGCCGTCGAACCGGGTGGTCCTTCAGCGCATCTGTGAAACCGGCGGCATCTTCATGGCGTGGCCGAACGAAGTGTGGCCGTTCCCCGATGCGGCCCACCGGGTTGCCCTCATCGGCTTCGACGACGGCTCCGATCCCTCTCGGACGCTCAACAGTCAGCCAGTCGATGAGATCGGACCGCTGTTGGTAGACGGCGTAGATGTAACACAAGCCCGGCCGCTGCGTGGCAACGGCGGCATCGCGTTCGTGGGCGACACCAAAGGCGGAGCCTTCGACATCCCTGGCGAGGTCGCCGGGGCGTGGCTCGACGCGCCGAACCCGATGGGCCGCAGCAACCGGGACGTGCTGCGTCCCTGGCGCAACGCCCGCGACCTGGCCGGTCGGCCGTCAGGCCGCTGGATCGTCGACTTCCCCGTGGATGTCACCGAAGAGGATGCTGCCCTCTACGAAGCGCCGTTCGAGTACCTGCGAGGCGCCGTCCTGCCCGTACGCTCGCGCGCCAGGCGGGCGCACCGCCGGACGCGGTGGTGGCTGCACAACGAACCGGCCAAGCAGATGCGCGCGGCGACAAGCGGTCTGTCCCGCTACCTGGCGACGCCCGCCGTTTGCAGCCACCGCTACTGGCTCTGGCTCCCGCCCGAGGTGCTCTGCGACCACCGCGTGGTGGTCGTCGCTCGCGCCGACGACTACGCGTTCGGCGTGCTCCACTCGCGCCCGCAGGTGCTCTGGAGCCAAGCCCAGCACCTGCGCCACGGCAAGGGCGACGACCCGATCTTCACGGTGACCGACTGCTTCCTCCCCTTCCCCTGGCCGCTGCCGACTGCGGAGCAGCGGGACGCGATCTCCGCTGCGGCGCGCGCCTTGGACGAGCAGCGCAACTCCCGCGTGCGCACCTCCGACATCACGCTCACCACCCTCTACAACGAGCGCCCCACCTGGCTCGACAACCTGCACCGCCGGATCGACGAGGCGGTGCTGGCAGCCTACGGCTGGCCGGCGGACCTCAGCGACGACGACCTGCTGGCGCGGCTGCTCGCCCTCAATCTGGAACGGGCGGAGCAGGAGGAAGCCGGAGTCATCCTCCGGCCATGAGCGCCGCGCGCCGCGTCACCAGCGACCGGCCCTCGGGGAGCTGACCTCAGACGCCCTCGGGCACCCAGCCGAGCAGCCGCTGGGCCTTGCCCATGTCGAGGTAGCGGCCGTCCATGTCGCTGCAGAAGGCCACCGCCTCGAAGCCCTCCCACTCCGCCTCGAGCGCGGCCAGGTAAGCGCGGCGCAGGTCGCCCGGCGCGGTGCAGTAGTCGGGCCGTTTGGCGCCGTTCGCCCGCTCGGCCCACTGCGCCTCGGTGCGCGGGAGCACCATGCGGAAGGCGAGCACCTTGAGCTGGGGATGAAGCGCCGCGAAGGCGCGGCAGACCTCTTCGCCGAGTCGTTTGGTGAAGCCGTAGAGGTGCATGGAGTCGGGCGGCACGGATTCGTCGCGCGGGCCGTCGGGCGGGGGGACGCTGCGGGTGTAGACGCTCATCGTGGAGGCGTAGACGACCCGGTGGCAGCCGGCGGCCACGGCAGCCTCGAGCACGCGGTGCATGCCCTTGACGTGAACGTCGTAGGAGGCGTCGACGTTGTCGGTGTCGCGCCGCGGCGGGGCCATGGCGAGCTGGATACAGGCGTCGCGGCCGTCCATCGCGCGGCGCACGGCGGCCGGGTCGCAGAGACTGCCGACCACGGTGCGCGCCTCGGCACCCTCCACCGGCCGGAGATCAAGATACCGACAGTCGTGCACGGCCTCGAGGGCCGGCTTGAGGATGCCGCCGACGTGACCGGCGGCGCCCACTACAAGCAGCTTCATGCTCTCACCCTACTGCGCGTCCAGGTATGCCTGCACATCCGCCTCGCCCACGATCCCGCCCGCCTCCGCGGGCGGCACGTCGGCCAAGTCGATGCCGTGCTGCTTCGCCAGCCGCCGCGCCGCGGGCGTGGCACGCACGCGGGAGGCCGGCGCTTCCACAGTCCGCCGCTCGGCGGCGCCGCCGGTCTCGATCTCCACCGCCTGCCGGCGCTTGTGCTCGTCGAGCAGCCGCCGGTTCTCGGTGTCGATCTCCGGCAGCTCA
>JACPDV010000482.1 GCA_016183835.1 Armatimonadota bacterium | reverse complement strand
CCGCTCGCCGCCGGGCGCGCGCGGCCGGCCGCCTACGCTGCGTTCGTGTTGGCCGGCTCGGGCCTGCTCGTCCTGGCGGCGTGGCAGTTCAATCCGCTGGCCCTCCTGCTCAGCCCGGCCGTCTTGGCGGTGGCCTTCGGCTACAGCCTCACCAAGCGTTTCACCGCGGCCTGCCACTACGTGCTGGGTCTGGCGCTGGCGCTTAGCCCGGTGGGCGCCTGGGTGGCGATCACCGGGCGTCTGCCCCACAGTCCCGCACCCTGGCTGCTGCTCGTCGCCGTCGCGTGCTGGGTGGGCGGGTTCGACATCCTCTACGCCACCATGGACTACGACTACGACCGCCGTGCGGGACTCTGCTCGATCCCGGTCTGGCTCGGGATCGAGACGTCACTCGTCCTGGCCCGGCTGAGTCATCTGGCGATGGTGCTGGTGCTGGTTGGTGTGGCCTACACCGGCCCGGGACTCGGCGCCGGGTTCGCCGGCGGCGTGGTGCTGGCGGCGGTGCTGCTGCACTTCGAGCACCGCGTGGTGCGGCCCGACGACCTGCGGCGGGTGAACACGGCGTTCTTCACGCTCAACGGCGTGCTGGGGGCGCTGCTGCTGCTGGCCGGGCTGGTGGACTTCGCGGGCTGGCTCGGCTAGCCGTCCACCACGAACACCACCTGCAGGCGGTCCAGGAAGCGGCTGCGCGCGTTTTCCTGCTGCACCGTCTGCGCATCGGCGAGGCTGAGCACCGGGTTGGCCTTAAGCGAGCCGTGACGCCCCAGTGCCCTCACCACCAGCGGGTTGTCGCCGACCCGTGCGCAATGCCCGCCGAGCGCGGCGGAGAGATCGCTGACGTAGCCGACCGCGCCCGTGCTCTGCAGCAGTTCGGGCGGCGCGGCAGCGACGCTCCACACCTCGGCTCCGCCGGCCGACACCAGCCGCGGCGACATCGCCGGGAGCAGGCCGAACCCACGGGCATCGACCACCAGACCGGTGTAGGGGCCGGGCTGACGCGCCGGCAGCGGGCTGGGCGGCGCCGGCGGGCGCGCCGGCACATCCAGGAGCGGGCCATGGTCGCCGTCCGAGCCGGCGGACTGAGCCGCTTCGCGGTCGCTCCGGCGCACGTGCGGCAGGATCACCGACGCCACGCTGCCGGGCTTGCCCGCGAGCGGCGCGGCGATCGTCACGGCGACGGTGCCGTCCTCTTCGACCCACTCGCCGATGATCTCCTGGCCGCTCACCACGGCGTCCACGCGGGTTCTGATCTCCTTGACGGCGAGTTGGTAGCCCGCGACGGTGCTTTCGGAAGTGACCTGCACGCCGGCCACGGCTTCGGCCAAGAGGCGGTAGGCGTCGGCGATGGCCACTCGGCGCTGCTTGACGCGGGCGGCGGCGGGCGTGGGGGCCTCCTGGGGAGGGCCATACCCGACCGCGGTGATCTCCTGGGCAGTCCAGTTGACCTCGGCCCGGCCGTTGGCCAGGCGCACCGCGACGTCGGCCGGGGCTTCGACCTCGGCCAACGCCGCGCTTGCCAGAAGCAGCAGCGGCCACGCTCTCCGGCTCATGGCCCACACTCCCGCGGGCTCAACGACCTACATCGCCCTACGAGGGGATCTTACCCCTCTGACGACATCGGCAAGCCGGCGGTGCCGCGCAGGGCGATTCCGGGCCCCCTCACACGTCGATGGCCACGGCGACTTCGTCGCAGCGATGGAACTTGGGACAGAAGATGCACTCGCCCCACACCTTCTGCGGCAGCGCGTCGCGCTCCACCACCTGGAACCCGAGGCGCGTGTAGAGCCCGTCGCGGAGCACCAGGGCGAACACCCGGCTGAGCCCCAGGGCGCGGGCCTCGGCCAGCGCCCGCTGCACCAACTGCGTGCCCAGCCCCTGGTGCTGCGCGTCGGGCGACACCGCCAGCGACTTGATCTCGCCCAGCGCGGCATCGAACACGTGCAGGGCCACACAGCCGCTCAGCCGCTCGCCGGTGCAGGCCACATGGAAGTCGCGGATCCCCTCGTAGAGCTGCGGGAGCGGGCGTGGGAGCATCAGGTCGCGCGCCGCGTATGGCTGGATCAGCGCGGCAATGGCCTCGGCATCGGCCACCGACGCTTTGCGCAGGACCACGACGGGACTGCCGACGGAGCGGGTTTCCATGGCCGCACCCTACCCCCTGGAAACACGAAACCCGATGGCGCCGCCACCGGGCTCGCAAGTTCGACGTGACGGCTGGCTCTAGGTAGCCGCGTCGCCCTGGGCGATGCCCGCCTTCTGGCAGCAGAGACGGACCATGCGGGTCTTGCCACGCCCGACGACCATCAAAGCGACCTCGATCTCCTGCCCACAGTAGCGGCACGTGCGATTGACGTTGTCGCGCTGCTCCTTGCGCGCCGCCACATTGGTCTTCGATACCTTCCCTGCCATGCCCATCTCCACGGCCCTTCGGGCACCCGCCCAGAGACACCGGAAGCGCTACTCTACCACCCGCCAGCCCCGATGTCAAGCGCGATCGCGGCCCCTCGCCGGTGCTCTCTGCTCGCCATCCGGCCCCCTCTCCTTGCCAAGGAGAGGGCTGGGGTGACCTCCATACCACCACCGCGCCGTGGGTTTGCACTGGACCTCCCCCTGCCCCCTCCTGGGCAAGGAGGGGGTACCCATCGCCAACAAGCGGCGTGATCGCAGTGGCCCTCGGGGAGCAGGCCGCAGGGAATCGGACGCCCGAGAGGAAGACCGGATCCGAGCCGTCCAGTGGAGTGCCCGATGCAGCGCATCGCTCATCTCGCCATCCTCGCCGTCCTCCTGCTCACCGGCGCTCGGGCAACTGACGCGCCGCGGTGGGACTTCGAGACCGGCCTTCAGGGCTGGCGCCCGCGAGCCGACAGTATCCGGCTCGAGCCGGTCGTCACCCAGCGTGAACGCAAGGGCGCCGGCGCGCTGCACCTCAGCGGCGCCATCGACGTCGGCTGGAACTACGCCCTCTCGCCCACCGTGCCGCTGGCCGCCGGCAAGCTCTACCGCCTGACCGCCAGAATGCGCGTCGACGCCCTCGGCGACGGCACGCCGCCGCCCTACCTCCTGGCCGTCGAGAAGGGAACCGACGGCGCTGCGTCGGTCGACTTGCTCCTCGACGACGTGACCCTGGTGGAGATCGACCACCTGACCAACCCCTTTCGCCTCGATCCCATCCCGCCGCCGCTCGAGAAGCTGCGCGGCGTGCATCCCCGGATCTACCTCGATGCCAGCCGCGTGGCGAAGCTGCGCGAAGCCGTCGCCACCACGCACAAGGTGCTCTGGGAGCGGCTCAAGCCCTACTGTGACCGCGCCGCCAAGAGCGGGCCGCCGGCCTACCGCGAGCGCGACAGCTACAGCGGCGACGAACAGCTCTGGCAGCGCGAGGTGGGCAACGCCATGCCCTATCTCGCCCTCGCCTGGCTGCTCACCAGCGATCGCAGTTACCTCGACGCCGCCCGCGCCTGGGCCCTGGCGAGCTGCAGCTACCAGACCTGGGGGCTGGGCGCCATCGACGGCATGGACCTCGCCACCGGACACCAGACCTTCGGCCTCGCCCTGGTCTACGACTGGTGCTACCACGACCTCGACGCCGCCACCCTCCAGACCATCCGCGAGACCCTGATCCGCCGCGTCGGCAAGCAAGCGGGCGCCGCCGCGTCCGGCAGCGCCTGGTGGAGCCGCAGCTACCTCCAGAACCACCTGTGGGTCAACCTGACCGGCATCGCCGCCGCCGGCTTCACCCTCTTCGACGAGCACGACGACGCGCTCACCTGGATTGGCCTCGCGCTCGCCAAGTACCGCACCACCCTCGACAGCCTCGGCGACGACGGCGCCTCACACGAGGGTGTGGGCTACTGGGGCTACGGCGTGGAGAACCTGCTCAAGTTCATGGACCTGGCCCGCTCACTCCTCGGCGTGGAGCTGTACGACCATCCCTGGTTCCGCAACACCGCCGCTTACCGGCAGTACCTGGCCCTCCCGCGCGACGCCTGGACCCGCGCCAACAACATCGTCGACATCGCCGACTGCCCGCGCAGCAACTGGTACGGCCCCGACTACCTCCTTCGCCGCTTGGCCGCCGAGTACCGCGACCCGCATGCCCAGTGGCTGGCCGAGCAGCTCGACGTCGCCGACGTCAATGACGCCTCGGCCCTGTGGCTCAACCTGCTCTGGTTCGACCCGGCGCTCGCCCCAGCCCCGCCCGCGGACCTGCCCACCGCGCGCTGGTTCCGCGACCTGGACCTTGTCTCGTGCCGCAGCGACTGGTCCGGCGCCGAGTCGCTGCTGGTCTTCAAGTGCGGGCCGTTCATCGGGCACCACGGCGTGCGCCACTTCAGCTACGACCCGGGCGGTGGCCACGTCCACCCCGACGCCAACCACTTCGTGCTTTTCGGCGGCGGCGAGTGGCTGGTGCGCGACGACGGCTACGCCGCCAAGTGGACCGCGCAACACAACACGCTGCTGGTCGACGGTGCGGGGCAGATGGGCGAGGGCGCGCAGTGGTTCAAAGGCAGCGAGCCGCTGGCGGTCAAGGCCGCGCCGAAGATCCTCGCCATCACGTCCACGGCAGCACTCGACCACCTGGTCGGCGACGCCACCGCCGCGTACCCGCCCAATCTCGGGCTGCGGCGCTACGTGCGGCACCTGCTGTTCCTCAAGCCCGACGTGTTGATCGTCTGCGACGACATCGCCGCCGACGGGCCGCACGAGCTCGAGCTGCGCATCTTCAACGAGCAGCCGCCGGCTGCGCAGGTGGACGGGAGCTTCCTCGCCACCGGCAAGCGGGCCGTGCTGCGGGTAACGAACTTCACCCCGGACGGCGTGACCGCGGAGGTGGCGGCGCTGGCGGTGCGCGACCGACAGGGCAAGGAGCTGGCCGGCGGCCGGCCGGGCGTTCGGGTCGCCACGCGCCGGGCAGCCTGGCGGAACGCGGTGGCACTGAGCTGGGCGGCCGTGGGGCAAGCTCCGCCGACGGTGAGCCTGGAGATGGAAGGCGAGCGCTGGCGCTTCGTGGCGGGCGGCCGGTCGGTGACCCTGGACTGGACCACCGGCGGGGCGCAGTCCACCGGAGGCTAGGACATCCTGGAGAGCAGGTCGCTGAGGCGGTCCTCGATGGGCCGCGGCTCGGCGAGGATGCGCAGGGCGGCTTCACCGTCCGGGCAGATCCGGTTGAGGCGAGAGAGCACCCAGCGCCGCGATTCGCCGGCCTGCAGCTCGACCACGGCCTCGGTGAGCTGGCGTGCAGTGGTGATGGAGCGGTCGGTCTGCCGCACCGCCTGCTCCGGACCGAGGGCCGCCAGCGCCTCAAAAGCACGCTGCCGGCACCAGCCTCTCACCACCGCGGCGGCCTCGGGCGAGAGCCCGGCGACGAGCCCGTCGTCTTCCAGAATCCGCGCTTCCAAGTCATCTCTTCGCTCGCACATCGCCGGTCTCCGACGCCCACGTCTCCTGACTCTCCCATCCAATTAAGACAGAATCATCCGGAGCACAGTTCCAGCGCCAAGTTGCGGCGGGGTGAACGCTCGCGGCCCGCCTACATCGGCGGCATGCCCTGCATCTCAGGCATGGCCAGTGGCGCCGGGGCCGGCTTGAGCGTGTCCAGCGCCTTCTGCAACACGCCGTGGCTGACCCGGTCGGCCAGGCGGAACGTCCCGAAGAAGAGCACCAGCCCGATCAGCGCCGCGGCCAGGAACGCGCCGAAGGCATCGGCGCCCGGCGTGTGGCGGCCCGGATGGAGCTGCCGTTGCGCTGCCACTGCGCTGCCACGGGACGCCATTGCCCGCGCACCGTGATGCCCAGCACCAGCAACCAGACGCCTCCCCACAGGCCCAGCGCATACCCCATGCTCGAACGTGCAATCCACCCGGCGAGCAGCCCCGTCCCGAGCTGCAGGACCGCCACGCAGATCATCGCCAGCCACGGATCGGGCGCCCCCGGCCGGAACCGCGCCAGGTTGCGACCGGCCACCAGCACCGCCGCCGCGGGACCGAACAGGACCCCCACCACCACCGCCAGCCACGGCGACCAGGCCCGCTGCGCATCGGGCAAGCCGCCCGAGGCTGAGGCTTCCGGCAGGACCGGCTCCGGCGGCTCAGCGGGCTCCACCTGTACGGTCGCCGGGGACTCCGCCGACTCCCTGGGCGCACCCTTGTAGACCCGGTCGAGCACCGCCCCGCGGTTGCCGCACTTGGGGCAGGCATGGCCCGCCATCCGCACCGCCGTCCCGCACTTGCTGCAAACCAACATGGCCGTCACTCCGCAAGCTACCGGTCGACACCCAGCCGCTCCACCGCCTGCGCCGCTGCGCACAGCGGCTGGCCCGGTCGGAGGCCATGCGGCGAGTGTAGTCTTCTCACCGGCTCCGGGTCAAGGTGGGAAGGGACCCGCTCCGGCCGGCGAATCCGGTGGCCATGCGCACCCTGGTGATCTGCTCGCCCGTGGCCGGCGGCGCGCGCGGCGCGGAGCGCTTTGCCGCCTGCCGTGAGCGGCTCCAGGCCGACGTGGCGACCGCCGAGCGGGCCGGGCACGCCGAGGAGCTGGCGCGCGCCAGCCAGGGCTACGACTGCATCATCGCCGCGGGGGGCGACGGCACGGTGCACGAAGTGGCCAACGGGCTGCTGTCCCACCCCGGGCTGCCCCCCCGCTTGGCGATCCTGCCCCTCGGCACCGGCAACGACATTGCCCGCAACCTGGGCATCCTCGACATCGAGACCGCTCTGGCGGCCATACAGGGCGAGCGGCGGACCCGCATCGACCTCGTTCGCGTCGACCTCCAGCGCAACGGCGGGCCCGCCGTGGTGTACGCGGTACTCAACGTCGGCGTGGGCTTTGGCGCGGCGGTGGTGCGCGCCACCACCGTGGCGGTGAAGCGCCTCTTCGGGCAAGATCGCGCCTACCTGGTGGGCACGCTGCGGGCGCTGGCGGCGTGGCGCAGCCCGCTCTACCGGCTGCGCCTGGACGAGGGCGAGCTGTCCGAGCGGCTGATCCTCCTCGGCGTGGCGAACGGCGAGTACGAGGGCGGCGGGCGGATGCGGCTGTCGCCCGGCGCGCGGATGGACGACGGCCGGCTCGAGCTGCTCCTGATCCGCCACGGCTCGAAGCTCGAAGTGCTGCGCAACCTGGGCAAGCTGCCCACGGGCGATCACATCCACCACCGCCTGGCGCGCTACCAGTCCATCCGCCGGCTCGAGGTGGCCGTGGAGCCCGAGGTGGAGATCGCCGCCGACGGCGACGTGGTGGGGCGCACGCCGGCGGTGATCGAGGTGGTGCCCGCCGCCCTGGAGGTAGCCGTGCCATGAGCCGCGTCTGTCCGGCGTGCGGCAAGGTGTTGCCGGAGATCCCCCTGCCGGTCTGCGCCCACTGCGGAGCGCGGCTGGAGGCGCCGCCATCGCCGCCCGCCGCCGAGGCCCCGGCGCCCGAGCTGACCCTCCCGGTGACCGGCTTCGAGACGTCCGCCGAGCTGCTCGAGCGGTTCTTCGACCCGCCGGTGCGCTACATGCCTACCGCCACCAACGCCGCGCTGCTGATGCTCTCGCCCTGGCTGCTGCCCGCCGGCGGCGGCCTGCTGGCCGCCTGGGACCCGCGCTCCGCCAACCCGGCTGTCCTGGCCGGGCTGTTCGCCGCCGCGCTGGTGCTGACCGTCTGGCTGGCGGCGACACGCACACCCGGCAAGCAGGCAGTGGTGCTCGACCGCCACGGCGTGCGGCACCGGCGGAGCCGCCACCCGTGGGAGAGC
>JACPDV010000481.1:5207-7132 GCA_016183835.1 Armatimonadota bacterium | reverse complement strand
GGAGCCGCGCGAGCGTCGCCTCGAGCCCGGCCGGGCCAAAATCCAGCACGTGGTTGTTGCACAGCGTCGCCACGTCCCACGGCACGCTGGTCAGGGCCTCGATCGCGCGCGGCGAGCCGTTCAGGTTGGGACCGGCCTTCGGGATCGGCTGGCCCTCGTCGCCCAGGACGCACTCGACGTTGACAATGCGCAGGTCGTTGTCGCGCAGGGTGGGCAGCAGGTCGCCGTAGATGCCGACCGGCTCGTCGCAGAGCAGGTCGGTGTACTTCCACAACGGCCCCCAGTCGCCGGCGATCACTGCCCGCCAGCGCGGGCCGTCGCCGGCGTGCGGTGCCGGGTAGCGTCCCGTGGTCCAGTCCAGCATGGCCGTCTCCGCCGGCAGCGCGTTTCGCCGCTGCCGCCGGATCCCTGCCCGCCCGCCCACGGAGGGCCGGCAGGCGTGCCGGCGAACCGCGTGCCATGGACGACCACAACCTGCACACCCTCGGCGTGGGCGGCTGGGTGGTCCGCTCCGACGGCGCCGTGCTCCTCGTCCGCATGACCTACGGCCCGGCGAACGGCCGCCTGATGATGCCCGGCGGCCACGCCGATCCCGATGAGCTGCTCGGCCAGACCGCGGTTCGCGAGGTGCGCGAGGAGACCGGGGTCACCGCCGAGCCGCGCGGGATCCTGATGGTCCGGCAGCGGCTGGAGGGCGACGGCCGGCGCAACCTCTACATCGTGTTCCTCATGACGCCCCTCGACGGCGAGGCCCGCGCCGACGAGGCCGAGGTGAGCGAGGCGCTGTGGCTCACGCCGCAGGAGATCCTCGCCCGCGACGACGTGCAGCCGATCGCCCGCGAGCTGGCGTCCGCGTGGGCGTCCTCTCCGCAAGCCTGCCTCGCGCGTCGGTCGCTGACGTGGCAGGACGATTCGGTCTACCAGCTCTGGGCGGGGGAGTCCACGGCGCAGCCCGGCGCCCCACAGGCCCCGAAGTCCCCTCCGGCGTAGGGGCGACCCTTGTGGTCGCCCGTCCGGGCCAAGGCGGGTGCGCGCCGTCGCAGAACGGGCAACCACAAGGGTTGCCCCTACGGGTCCATCGCCCGCTGGATGGTCTCAATGTCCCGCTCCACATCCCCGCTCAACGGCTGCCCGCCGGCGGCGAGGATCCCCGTGGCGCCGGGGCTGTCGGTGGACAGGCGGACCAGCACCGGCCGGCCCTGCGCCAGCGCGCCGTGCGCCGCGCGCCAGGTGCCGCCGCTCGGACCGCTCTGCACCACCACCACCACGCTGGCCAGGGCCGTCACCAGTCCGTTCCGCGCCAGCGCCTGCCCCGTCCGCCACGGGGCGCGCGGCGGCCACTGCGACACGATCAGGTCCGGCCCGCGGCCCGGCGCGCCGCGAAAGGAGAGGATCCCCTCCGCCAAGACCGCCGTGGTGGGACCGCCGGCCTGCGCCGCGCCGTCGTGGGCCGCCTGGTCGATCCCGGGGGCGTGCCCGCTCAGCACGTCCAGATCCTGCGCCACCAGTCGCGCCGCCAGCTCGCGGGCGTACTGCAGCGCCTCTTCGGTGGCCTGCCGCCGGCCGATCACCGCCACGCCGGGCCGTTGGAGCGCCGCGCCGGCACCCCGCATCGCCAGGAGCAGCGGCGGATGGAAACCAAGCGTGCGGCGGACGGTGGCCGGGTAGTCGGGGTGGTCCACCGGCACCAGCGCCACCTGCCTCGCCGCAAGCGTGTCGAGCACCTCCTGGTCGGGCGCGGGCGATGCCAGCAGCGATGCCATCCGCTGCAGCGGCAGGTCCAGCTCGCCGGCCAGGTCGTCGGCGGAGCAGGCGAACAACCGGTCGATGGGCCGCCCGAGCGCCAGCCACCGCTCCACCGCCGTGCGAAGCAGCGGGCCGCGGAGACCCGTGTGCCACGCCAGCCTCATCCAAGCGATCGTCTC
>JACPDV010000481.1:0-5192 GCA_016183835.1 Armatimonadota bacterium | reverse complement strand
ATCGTCTCGGCGTCGTAGGTCACTTGACCTCGTACCGCTCGACCGCCGCCACGTCCAGCTCGATCCCCAGACCGGGCTTCTCCGTCACCGCAATCCGGCCGTCGATGATCGGCAGCGGCACGACCAGCAGGTCGTCCTCCCGCAGCTCCTGACCGTAGATGTCCGATGGCCAGAGCTCCGTCGCCGCCGCGGCGCAGGCGTGAAAGTAAGCCGCCCCGCGGATGGCCAGGTCGTTGCCCGAGCCGTGCCACACCGGGCAGCCCGCCGCGCCGGCCGCCGCCGCCGCGATGACGAAGTCGCACATCGTGCCGTTCAGGTTGTAGATGTCGGCGCAGCCCTGCTCGAGCGCGGGGATCAGGTCGGTCACCGTGCCCAGGTGCATCGCGATGGGCAGGCCGATGGTGTCGCGCAGGCGCGCGTACCAGTCCAGCCGCCGCTGCGGCACCGGGCTCTCGAAGATGATCCCCGTGTGGTGGCTCAGCCGCCGGGCCATGGCCAACGCCTGTGCCGGCGTGTGGAAGCGCTCGTTGGGATCGATGGTGACGGTCCAGTCCGGCGCCACCGCCTTGATGGCGTCGACGATGGCCGGGATGGGCATCTGTACCTTGCCCTTGGTCTTGATGCCGTGGTAGCCCCGCTCGAGCCCGCCCCTGGCCAGGCGCGCGGCGTGCTCCGGCGTGCACAGGCCGAGCCAACAGTCCACCGGGACCGAGTCGTGGCGTCTGCCGCCGAGGAGCGACCAGGCGGGCACTTCGCGCGCCTTGCCGAGCAGGTCGAAGACCGCCATCTCGAACGCGTCATAGGCGCCGTTGCGGGGGATGGGGATCTGGGCCAACGGGAAGCGGTTCGGATCCTGCCCGATCAGCGCCTTGGCGCCCTCCTCGGCCTGCTCCCGCGGCACGCCGCGCGGCGTCTCGCCCACGCCTTCGTAGCCGCCGCCCTTGATCCGCACGATCTGCTTGGGCACCTCCGACCACGTATCCAGCACGGCATCGGGGTACTCGGGGCTGTTGACCACACCGGGCTTGTTCGGCACCACCACCGTCCACACGTCCACCGCGTCGATGCGCATGGTTCTCTCCCCGGCGCGTAATCGCCCGCCGCGGCCCGATCACCTCCTGTTGCCGGCAGGTACGTGGCCTTCCGGGACCGAAGTGGGCGCCGTGCTGTCCATCTGCATCGCCAACTGGAACACTCGTGACCTGCTCCGCGCGTGCCTGCAATCGTTGCGGGCCAACGCACCGGCCGTGCCCCACGAGATCCTGGTCACCGACAACGGCAGCCGCGTCGGCACCGCGGGCATGGTGGCGGCCGAGTTCCCGGCCGTTCGCCTCTTCGTCAACGATGCCAACCTCGGCTACGCCGCCGGCAACAACCAGCTCCTCCGCGCAGCGCGCGGGCGGTGGCTGCTGCTGCTCAACTCGGACACCGAGATCGACCCGGCGCTCGACCCGCGCGCGTTGGACACGTTGGTCGCCCATCTGGAGGCGCACCCGTTCGTGGGCGCGGTGGCCGCGCGGCTGGTGCACCCGGACGGCCGCACCCAGCGGAGCTGTCGCGGCTTCCCCACCGCCGGGGCGATGGCGGCCGAGTGGACCGGCTTGGCGCGGCTGTGCCCCGACCGGCTCGGCGCCTATCGGATGCGCGGGTTCGACCACCAGAGCTTCCGGACGGTGGACCAGCCGATGGCCGCCTGCCTGCTCCTCCGGCGGCGGGCGATGCAGCGCATCGGCCTGATCGACGAGCAGTTCCCCATCTTCTTCAACGATGTCGACCTGTGCCTGCGGCTGCGGCGAGACGGTTGGCGTGTGGATTACCTGCCGGCGGCGAGCATCATCCATCACGGCGGAGCCAGCACCCGGCAGCTACCGCTGCGGATGCTGAGGGAGAGCCGCGACTCGCTGCTGGCGTTCTATGAGAAGCAACAAGGAGAGGGCTGGGGTGAGGTCCTGTCCAGCCTGGCTGGTGCTAGACCTCCCCCTGCCCCCTCCTTGGCAAGGAGGGGGTAGCCAGCCGGGAGAGCGGGGCGGCGACCGCGGCCGAAGGTCGCTCCGGCCGCTACCAGGTCACCGTCTGCTCGGTCTCGCTCGCGTGTCCCGCGGCGTCGGTGACCGTCACCGGCAGCTTGTTCTCGCCCTTGTGCAGCGTCACCGGCACGGTGAACTCGCCGTTCGCATCGACCTCCGCCGTTTGTCCGGCGATGGCCACCTTCGCGCCTGGCTCGGCCTCGCCCTTCAGCACGCAACTGCCATCGGGCTTGATGTTGCCGGGCAGGACGCGCGCCAGCCGGATCGAGGGGAGCAGGATGTCCTGCCCTTCCCAGGCCGCCCGCTGCGTGTCGTCCCAGGCGGCGGTCTCCAGCCCGGTCGCGGTCACCCGGCCCACGGAGCTCGCGTTGAGGGTCTCCTTGCGCGAGCCCGCCTGCACTTCCACGGCGCCGCTCTCGACCTCCACCGCGGTCGCGTCGGCGGTGGCCTCCACCGAGAAGATGGTGCCGTGCACCGCTGCCACCGTGGTGGGCGTCTCGATCTCGAACCGCGAATCGCCGGCCAGCTCGTGGGCCACGCGAGTCCAGACCTTGCCCAGATCCAGGCGGAAGAGTGACACCTGGGCGTGCTTGCCGCTGTCGAACAGGTACTTGCGGACGGTCATGCGGCTGTTGGGGCCGACCTTGAGCGTGGTGCCGTCGGCGTACTTGAGAGTGACCGTGCCGTCGAGCGCGGTGCGGACCTGGTCGCCCACCTTCACCCGCGCGCCCGACTGGGTGACGGGCCTCCAGGCATGGCTGCCGGAGCGCTGGACGTCCACCCCGCCCTTGGCCTGCACCACGTAGGCGGAGACGCCGGCGGTCACCAGCGCGCCGGTCATGGTGGTGAACAGCACGCCCAGCAGAAGAAAACCGACCAGAATGGCCAAGACGGCGTTCCGCATCGTCGTCATCCTTGTCCCTGGAGGGGTCTCGGATCTCTCTCTCAGATTACCCGTGGCCCGGGAGGTGTAAACCGTGGAGCCGAGCGACCCCGTCCGCACGCGACCCGGCCGCGTCTCCGCGCTTCTCATCCACCTCTGGCCGTCCGCGCTGTTCGTCGTGCTATTGTGTTTCCGGCTGAGCCCTGTCGCCACCCGGGTCGAGCTGATCGCCTACGACTCACGTTTCCAGGCGCGCGGGCCACGACCGGCGGCCTTCTCTGACCTCGCCATCGTCGACATCGACGAGCGCACCCTGGCCACGGAAGCCCCCGGCCAGTGGCCGCTCCCGCGCCGCTGCCATGCGCCGATGGTGGACCGTCTGCGGGCCGCCGGCGCGCGGGCCATCGTCTTCGACGTCTTCTTCGTCGAGCCCAGCCGTTCGCCTGCCGACGACCTGGCCTTCGTGGAATCCGTGCGCCGCGCCGGCAACGTCTACCTGGCGGGCCGGGTCCGCAACGAGCCGTCGGCCGCACCGGAGCGGATCGCGCTGGGACCCGCGCCGCCGGGCGGGCCGCGCCCGCGGCCGGGTCTCGAGCTCCCCACCCCCGATCTTCTGGCCGCCTGCCGCGGCGTCGGGCTCGTGGACGTCTGGGCCGATCCCGACCACACGCTCCGCCGTGTGCCGCTGCTTCAGAACCACGACGGCCGGCTGGTCCCCGCGCTCGCCACCCGCCTCGCGCTCGACTGGCAGAATCTCCGGCCCGAGCAGTTGCAGGCCGGCTGGGGCCGTGAGCTGAGGCTGGGCGACCGCCGTTACCCGCTCAGCCGGATCGGCACCGCCGCCCTCGACTTCGCCGGGCCCGGGCTCCACACGCGGCAGGGCACCGTCAACGCCTCGCCCTTTCAGCACTACTCCTACCTCGACATCTACCGCGGTGACTTCCCCGCCGATGCGCTGCGCGGCAAGATCGTGCTCCTCGGCTGGACCGCCAAAGGGCTCGGCGGCGAAGACCATTTCGCCACCCCGTTCGACCCGATGGTCCCCGGCGTTGAGATCCACGCCACCACGCTGGAGAACCTGCTCGGCCACGGTTTCTTTCGCTCCGCGTCCACCCTCGCCAATCTGGCGGTGCTTGCCCTCTTCACCGTGGCGGCCGGGCTGCTCTTCGCGCGCCTGCCCATCCTCCTCGGCATCGGATGCGCCATCGTGCTGGGCGGCGGCTGGTATCTGTTGGACCTCTCGCTCTTCACCCACCGCGGCCTGTTCGTGGACCTGGTCACGCCGCTGGCCGGCCTGGCAGGGGTGTTCGCGGGGCAGACCGCGTTCCGCATGGCCGGCGAGGAGCAGCGCCAGCACATGCTCCGCCGCGCGTTCGAGTTCTACGTGGCGCCCGAGGTGCTCCAGCGGCTCCTGTCCAGCGGCGAGGACGTGCTCAGCCTCGACCACGCCGAGCGCCGCGAGGTCACGGTGCTGTTCGCCGACGTGATCGGCTTCACCACCATGAGCGAGCAGCTCGAGCCCGAGGACGTGACCAAGCTGATCAACGAGTACTTCACCGATCTGGCGGCCATTCTCCTGCGCTACGAGGCCTACCTGGACAAGTTCATGGGCGACTGTGTGATGGCCGTGTTCAGCGCGTTCCCGCAGGCGGCTTACCCCGACCACGCGTTGCGGGCGGTCACACCGGCCCGGTGGTGGCCGGCAACATGGGCAGCCGGCAGCAGGCGCAGTACAGCGTGATCGGCGACACGGTCAACCTGGCGTCCCGCATCGAGCACCTCTGTCGCGACTACCACGTGGACGTGCTGATCGGTGAGGAGACGCACCGGCAGTGCAGCTACTACCTGGCGACCGGGCAGGCGGTAGAGGTGACCGTGCGCGGGCGGCACGAGGCGAGCAAGGTGTACGAGGTGGTCGGGCTGCAGCATGAGGAGGAGCTGCGGGTGTTCTGAGCACGGGGTGCCGGCCTCGCGGTGCCGGCGTGGTCGCCCCGCATTGAGACGCGGGTCTCTCTCCTGCGAAACCCACCCAGCGGGTAGGTTTGGTGCGTGGGCGACCCCGGTCTCAACCCTGATCTTGGGTCACTTTTCGGCGACCGCTCCCCCTCCTTGCCAAGGAGGGGGCAGGGGGAGGTCCATAGGGCATCGACATTGAATACAGAATAATAGATAAAAATACACCAACGCAAAGAGAGATGCTGGCATCCACGGGATGGATGATCTCATTGAGCGTTTATCTTCATTGGCCACGTCAACCGGCTATGGACCTCCCCCTGCCCCCT
>JACPDV010000480.1 GCA_016183835.1 Armatimonadota bacterium | reverse complement strand
CCACCCGCGTGAGCCACTTGCCTATTTCATTCTGGGTCGAGTCGAGGATCTGCTGTCCGCGGTTGTCCCGCCCGTCAGGGCCGATGCTCCACAGCACGTAGCGCTCTCCCTCGCGGCGGTAGCCGAGCGGGCCGGACAGCGCGAACGGGTCCGCCGGCAGCCCGGGCAGGTACTCTGGCACCAGCTCGGTCAGGCGCTCCGGGTATCCGGCGTGCTCGAGCCGCCAGGCGCGGAGCGCCAGCGAGACCGTCAGGAGCGCGTTCTGCGCCGCAGCGGCAGTGTGCTTGCAGGACCACGGCCGCTGCTCCGGCACCAGCATCGACGCCACCTCTGAGCGCGGCGGCGGGCCGAAGACCTGTTCCGGGTAGCGCCTGGCCGCCTGCACGATGCCCTCGTCGAAGCTAGCGGCCAGGTCGCGCAAGACCGCGCGCCGGCCGTGGAGCAGCGGCTCGGCGTAGTACATCGAGGTGTGCAGGTGGGTGTCTTACCACATCAACCGCACCTGGTCCGTCGCCCAGCCCTTGGCGCTGAGCTGCTCGACTTCTGCGGCGAGCTGGAACCACTTCTCCTCGGCCCACACCTCGCGGAGCGTCACCTGCCGGGCAAGCAGGGCGTTCATCAGCAGCGCCGCCGACCTCGCCTCGGTGGCGCTCAAGTGGTCCACGGCGACCCAGGCGGGCCGGCGAGCGATGGCCTGGCAGGCGATGCCGACAAGATCGGGGATCATGGCACCCTGTCGCGGCACGTCGACGCCAATCCGAGTACCGTCCAGGCTGGATCTGACAGAGCCGGCCCAATCGCCGCGGCTGGCGCGCACCGTGGCTGGTAGGCGAAGCCGCGGCGCAGCTCGGCCAAGGCGGGCTGGTTGCGCTCGACCGCGTCGGCGAGTTGGGCCGGGGTGTGACGCGAGGGGGAGTCGATGACCTCGGAGTCCACCTCTAACGCCGCGGCGCGGAGGTAGAAGTCGAGGGCGTTGGGCGAGGGGAGGACCTTGGGCGGGATGGGCTGGTCGAGGAGCGGGCGAGAGCCCTGCCACACGGACCACGTGCCGAAGAGGGCCACGGCCGTGAGCACGGCCAGGGCCTGGACCCACCTCCGTCGCCCATGGCGACCAGCCTGTCGCATCGCAGGAGCCTCGATCCTCAGAACGAAGCGGGGGAGGGACGGGGTGTGGGTCTCCAGGCGGTTCGCGGCGGCCAGAGGACCCCCCTCCCGCCTCCCCCCGCTTCGCAGGGGGAGGAGCAGGCAAGACTCCCGGCACCACCAACCACTCCCTCCAAGGCTCACGGATTCACGCCGGCGACGATGTCGCCCTTGCTCTCGAACTGCACCAGCCGCCGCTTCGAGCCGGCCTCACCGGGGTTGTCGATAGCCTTCCCTCCGTCGTCGTGGGCGTCAGGGCCGATGCTCCAGAGCACGTACTTCGCGGCGTCCCGGCGGTAGCTCAACGGGCCGGAAGCGGCGTAGGGGTCGCGGGGGATGCGCGGCAGGTACTCGGGCACCAGTCGGTCGAGGCGATCGGGGTGGGCGCCGTGCTCGAGCTTGAAGGCCCGCAGCGTCAGGGTCACCAACAGCAACCCGTTCTCCGCCTCGCCAAAGTAGTGCCTGTGGGCTGCCTTCGCCAACACCGGTAAGAGCTCGTCGGTGGGAGTGCCGAAACGCGGCCTTGGCGCGACCAGGCTCTCACCGTACGTCCGCTCGGCGAGCCCGATCGCCCACGCATAGCCCGCCTGCAGTTCGTGGACCACGGCGCGCCGGCCGCGTAGGGCCATGCGCGCCTTGTCGGCGGCGGACTTGGCCGGGCTGACGCCTCCGACGAAGTGCTCCGCCCAATGGGGCTCGTCGAGCACCTTCACGACGGAGCCGAGCAGCATCCACTTCTCCTGGACGAGGACTTCGCGGAGCGGCACCTGGTGGGTCATCAAGTCGCTGAGCCGCGCGGCCGCACGGCGGCACGAGGCGGCAGACAGATGGTCGGCGTAGTCCCAGGCGTCGCGACGGGCGATGGCCTGACAAGCAATCGCCACCAGGTCACCCAGCAGGTTGGCTCCGTGCGCCACCGAGAGGCCGAACTGCAGACCGTCGAGCGACGAGTCCATGGCGCCGGACCAGTCCTCTCGGGCGGCGCGAGCCAGGGCCTCGGCCCGCAAGAGGCGGGCGAGCTGCTCGCTGTGCGCGTAGTCGGGGAACTTGGCGCTGAAGGACCGCTCGCAAGGGAAGACGCAAGGGAACGCGAGGCCCTTTCGCAGCTCGGCAAGCGCGGCGCCGTTGCGTGCGAGGGCCGCGTCTAGCTCGGCGGCAGTAGGTAGCGGCGGGTCGCCTGGGCCGGGAGTCGTGACACTGCGGCCGATCAGCTCCGCGTCGACTTGCAGCTCTAACGCCCGCTTGTAGTAGTCCGCCGCGTTCGGGTTCGGCAGCACCTGCGGCGGGATCGGCTCATCCAACAGCGGCCGATTCGCCCACTTCAGCGCCCCCATCACGCCACCCACCAGCGCCAGCAGCACGCCCGTCACCAAGTAGCTCACGATCCGCCGCTTGCGTTTGTTCTCGCTCATGGGTTCACCCCGGCCATCAGGTCGCCGTCGCTCCCTGCCTCCACATTGTACGCGATCGCCTGCCCGCCGTCATCCCGCCCGTCCGGCCCGACGCTGTAGAGCACGTGCCCGTCGCCCTCCCGCCGGTACGCCAGCGCCGCGCCGGGCGTGAACGGGTCCAGCGGCACCGTCCAGAGATACTCCGGCACCAGGGCGTCCAGCGTCTCCGGCCAGGCGCCCTTCTCCGCGTGGCAGGCGTGCAGGGCCAGCTCGGAGAGCAGCAGGGAGTTACGCGTCGAGACCAGCGTGGCCTTGAAGTGGCAGCCGAGCGTGGAGTCGACCACCGACCCGCCAAGGGCGCCGGTTGGCTTCGCTTCGGCCGCGGTCGCGCGAGTCCAGGGCCGGGCCACCGCCGCGGCAGCCGCCTCCTGCGACTGGACCAGGTCGGCCACGAACCGCTCCTTGGTCACGTCCTCGAGGTACGCGTTGAGGGCGGGGTCGTTCTGGTCGGCGAGGAGCTGCTGGAGGGTCTCCCGCCAATCCTCGCGGGCGAGCAGCTCGTCGAGGGTGCCGCGCAGGATCCGCCGCTCCATTTCTGCGGCCTCGCGGCAGGCCGGCTCGCGGGCGATGAGCAGCTCCAGGCGATGCGCGGCGGCGCGGGCCTCGCCGGGCGAGAGGTGCGGCAAGATCGGCCACAGGTCGCGAGCGCCCACGCTCTCGATGGCGAGCCCCACCAGCAGCCCGATCAGCGGCGCGCCGCGCGGCACCATGCCGCCCATCGCCACGCAGTCGAGATCGATCTGCGCGGCGGCGCCCCAGTCCTCATCGGCGGCGGCCACCTGGGCCTCGGCACGCAGCAGCCTGCCGAGCGAGCGGAATTGGGCGAGGTAGGGCATCGGCGCGGAGATGTTGGCCACCTCGGGCGCGGCGTAGGGCCAGGCGAGGGCCTTGTGGATCAGCTCGAGGGCTTCGCGGTTCTGCTCGACCGCGCGGCGCTTGGTGGCCAGGCCCGGCGCGGCGGCGAAGGGGTTGGGCGCCTTGGGTGCGAGGGTGAAGAGGGCGTCGTCGAGCTTGTCCTTCTCGACGAGCTTGGCGGCGGCGGCGACGAGGAAGTCATGGGCGTTGATGGGCGGCCGGGCGCCGTCGGCGAAGGCGGCGGTGGCGAGGAGGCAGAGGGCGAGGAGGGTCGCGGCGGGTGTCCTCCCGGGGGTCGGTCTACCAGCGGTTGAAACCGCCGCTGCAAACGCGAAGTCCGCCTGCGCGGACTCGCGGCGGGAGCGGGCGGGAGAGGTGATCCGCGAATCGTCTGTCACGGCGCGCCTACCTTCTCGAACACCGGGTCGGAAGGCCCAATGTCACCAGTGCGCGAAGGATCGACGATGCGGTCCCAGTTGCTGATGACGCAGTGCCCGAGTTGACCGTAGTAAGGCTCGGGGGAGAGCACCGCGCCGCCGTCGTCGCGTCCATCGGGTCCAACGCTGTACAGACGGTAGCGTCGCCCGGCTGGCACATAGCCGTAGGTCCCGGCGAGGGCGAACGGGTCGTCGGGCAGGCTCGGCAGGTACCGCGGCACCAAGTCGGCAAGTTGCGCGGGAAAGGCCGTGTGGTCGAGGCGCCAGGCGTGGACGGCGAGCTCCACAGCCAACATGCCGGTGGCGGCGTCGACCAACGCAAACCGCTCGCGATCCGGCGCACTGAAATCGGTGAGCATCAGCACCAACTCGTCGGCGTCCAGCCGCAGCGGGTTCGCGCGGCGCAGGTAAGCGCGCTTCTCGTTTGCGATGAGCAGGTTGTAGTGCCGTTCGATGTCACGCAGGAGCCCGCGCCGGCCCCTTAGCCACACCTGCCAGTCTGGGATGCAGAAGCTGACGGCATACAGGCCATTGACCCGGTGCGCCCAGCGTTCTCGCTGCATGGCGTCGTGGTAGGCGGCGAGGGCCATCCACTTCTGCTCCTCCAGCCACCGCCAGCAAGGCAACTCACGGGCCTGCGCTGCGCGGACGGCGGCCGCGGCAGTCCGGGCGCCGGGGGCTGAGAGCTTGGGCACCAACCGGCGGGCCGCCAGCGCCGCGCTCGCTTGGGCGCGGAGCCCTTCGTACAGGGTTACCGACGTGCCCTGCTGCAGACTGACGCCGTACCGGATGCCGTCCAAGGCATCGGCGAGAGCGCCGTCCCAATCGCCGCCCGCCTCGCGGACCTGCCCATCGAGGCGCAGGAGAGCGCCCAGTTGTCGCAGTTCGGCGTATCGCGGGTGGTGGGCATCCAGAGACCGGTCGGGCAGCTCGCCGTACGGGTGGGCCATCCCCAGGCGGACCAGCCGGAGCGGTGCTTCGTTGCGCCTCAGCAGCGCGGCCTTGGCCTCCAGCGACGTCGGCTTGTCCTCGCGAGACGGGAAGGCGGCGCCCTTGACCGCGTCGCCTGCCACGAGCAGTCTACCCGCGCGAAGATACCAGTCGCGCGCGTTCGGCTTGGGCAGGGCAGGCGAGGGGATGCGCTCGGGCAGGAGCGGCGCGGTGGCCTCGCGCGCGGCCCACAGAGACACCGCCGTCAGGGCCGCCACCCCCAGCAGTCCTTTCCCCCAGGCTCGCATTCGTTTCCACCGCATCGCCCCTGCCTCCACGCTGGAGGGATACCCATTCCGGGCCCGGTCCGAACACGGCGCCATCAGGCCCGCTCACGGATCTTCGCCGCAGCCGAAGTCGCCCTCGGCGGTCAGGTACAGCTCCCACCACCGCTCGTCCGAGCGCGGCTGAAAGGTCGCCCTTCGACCGCCGTCGTCGCGCAGGTCCGGCCCGATGCTGTAGAGCCGGAACGTCCCGTTGCCGGGCCGGTACGTCAGTGGCGCGGAGCGGGCGAATGGGTCCATCGGCACCCTCGGCAGGAACGCGGGCACCAGCGCGTCGAGCCGGTCAGGATAGTCGCCGTGGTAGTTCGCGTAGCACCACAGCGCCAGAGAGGTGGCGTGCAGGTCGTTGTCGGCCGCCGCGAACACGTGGTTGCAGGCGATCCCGCGGAACATGGGCTCGAGGGTGCCGGCCACGACGCCGTCCAAAGCCGGAGTCGTTGCCAGATCGGGGTAGGGCCTCGACGAGAGATCGAGGTAGTGGTTGTAGAGCCGCCGGAGGTCATCCATCACGCCCCGCCGGCCGCGCACGACAAGCCGCCCCATCCGGCCGGCACGGGTCGTGCCGTTCCACGAAAGGTAGTAGGCCCAGTCCGCCTGTTCAAAGGCCTCGGCCGTGGCGGCCAGGCGCCAGGCCCGATCCTGGGTGAAGACTTCGTGCAGGCTGACCTGCCGGCTCAGCAACCCGTTCAGCCGGCGGAGCACCGCGACCGCGTCCGAGGGCGACAGCCCGCCAAAGCACCGCGACATCTGGTTCCTGGCCTGCTGCTGGCAGGCCAGCCCATGCTCGTCCGCGTAGAGCGGCACGCCATGCGTCATGTCGATGCCGAGCCGGAGCTCGTCGAGCGCCGCGTCCATCGCTCCCGAGGCGTCTCCGGCGGCGACACGCACTGCGGACTGGGCGTCCAGCAGGTCGGGCAAGGCACGGAGCTGGCGGTAGCTGTCGGAACGGTCCCAGAAGGTCCCAGCGCAGGGCACCACACACTTGTGGGCGAAGCCCTTGCGCAGCTCGGCCAGGGCGGCGCGGTTGTGCTCCACCGCGGCGGCGAGCTCCTTGGGCGTGACGGCGGGCGAACCCGCCACGGGTTGGCTGGCGGCGCGCTCGAGCACCCCCTTGTCCGCCACCAACGCGGCGGCGCGGAGGTAGAAGTCGGCGGCGTTCGGCTTGGGCAGCGCCTGCGGCGCGACGGGTTCGGCGACCCACGGCCGGCCGGCCTGCCAGCCCAGCCAGCTCATGCCGCCGGCCATGAGGAGCAAGGTGGCCGTCACCGCCCAGGCGAGCCAGCGGCGTGGCGCGGCGCGGGCGTACCGGCCTGACGGGTCGCTGCTCGGTGCAGGCATGGCTGGCCCCTCCCCTACGGGTTCACCCCGGCGACGATGTCGCCCCGACTCTCCGGCATCACGTAGTGCCGCGCGCGGCCGGTTTTGGTGGTGTCGTCGATGGGCCTGCCGCCGTCGTCCTTGCCATCGGGTCCGACGCTCCAGAGCACGTAGCCGGCTCCCTCGCGGCGATAGCGAAAGGGCTGGCCTTCCGCGAACGGGTCGTCGGGGAGGCGTCGAAGGTAGCCGGGCACGAGCTGGTGAAGACGAGCAGGCGGACGGCCGTGCTCCAGCGACCAGGCCTGCAGCGCCAGGGCCGTGGCGAGCATGCCGTCCTGCGCCTGCTGGTCGAGGTGCCCGGCGGCACACTCGGCATACCTGGTGACCATCTCCGGCCAGACCAGGTCGTGCTCACCCGGCTGCCAGTGGAGCAGTGCGGCCGGCTTCGCGGACCTGCGGGCGAGGCCGTCCAGGTCCGCGGCGAACTTGGTCAGCGCGCCGCGCCTGCCCTGGCGGACGTAGTCGCTGTTCGGTGAGAGGCGCGGTCCGCGACCGGCCAGCACGCCGGTTGTCTCGATCCCCAGGTTCACGTACCAATGGTCGCTCGAGATGCAGTCAACGAGATAGCTCAGCAACCACCACTTCTCCTCCGTGAGCACGTCGCCGAGCGGCACCTGCCGGTCGAGCAGCGCCGATGCCCGCGCCGCGGCGAGCCGCGCCTCGCGGCTGTCCAGGTGCGCCACGCAGTCCCACGCATCGGCGAGCGCCGTCGCCGTCAGGAGGGTGCCCTCGCGGTCGCCGTAGATGGGGCTGCCGTGCGGGATGTCGAGGCCGAACCGCAGGCCGTCGAGGTGGCAGGCCATGGCGCCGGACCAGGCTTCGTGGCCGGTGTGCGTCCAGGCTTCGAGCCGCAGCAGGCGGGCCAACTGCCGGAGGCCCTTCCAGCGCTGAACCGCATCGTCCATGGCTTGCTCGCCGCGGATCGCCGGCTCGACGCAGGGATAGGCGAAGCCCCGGCGCAGCAGTGCAAGGGTGGCGCGGTTATCCTCCACGGCGGCGGCGCACTGGTCTGCATCCGGTGGCGGCGGCTGTCCGCGCCGAGCGAAGTGGTAGCTACGTTCGATGACGTCTTCGTCCCGGAGCTGGCCCAGCGCTTTCAGGTAGAAGTCGCGCGCGTTCGGCGAGGGCACAGGATGGGTCGGGATCGGCTGCGCCAGGAGCGGACGGTGGAGGCGGCAGAGCAGGTAGACGAGCCAGCCGAGCACCACGAGGATGCGCAGGATCCAGACGCATCGGCGCCGCAACCGATCGCGGCCGGCGTTCATCCGCTCACTCCTGCCCCTGGCGCCGACGGCCGCATGGCTGCACCCTCCGGCCGACCCACCGCAACGGCAGCCGCCATTCCCCTGAACGTGGCGGCACACCCGGACTGCGCCATGCTTGCGACTGACCTCGCCGCGGGTGACTCCATCTTGCCACACCATGTCCACCCCCCGCAACCCGCTCCCGTCCCTCACCCCAACCCTCTCCCGGCGCGAGAGGGAGCCCGACGCGCCACTCCGACCACCGCTCACGGTTCACCGTTCACCGCTCACCTCCGCCGCACCAACCACCAACCACCAACCCCCAACCACCCGATCCGCCCCCCGGCTTCGTTGCCAGAATCCCGACCCGCTGTTATGATGAAAAGGTCTCACCGGCCGTCCCTGCGACTACTGCACGAGGCCACGGATGACTCCCTGCCAGAGTCCGACGAACGGCGATCCCGACCACGACGGGATGCGGCACGAATGCGGGGTCTTTGGCGTCTACGCGCCCGGTCACGACGTGGCCCGACTGACCTACTTCGGCCTCTTCACCCTCCAGCACCGCGGGCAGGAATCCGCCGGAATCGCCGTCAGCGACGGGCACGAGGTCGTCATCCACAAGCAGATGGGCCTCGTCAACCAGATCTTCAACGAGGTCACCCTGAGCCGCCTCCGCGGGCACCTCGCCGTCGGGCACGTGCGCTACTCCACCACCGGCTCGAGCGTGCTCCGCAACGCGCAGCCGATCCTGATCGGCGACCATGAGTGCAGCATCGCCGTGGCCCACAACGGCAACCTCGTCAACTCGCAGGAGCTCCGCGCGCAGCTCGAGCGCCGCGGCGTGGTGTTCCACGCCACCAGCGACACCGAGATCATCGCCCACCTGCTCCACCGCGAGCTGGCCTACCACGCCACCCTCGAGGAAGCCGTCACCACCACCATGAGCCAGCTCCGCGGCGCCTACTCGCTGGCGGTGCTCACCGAGCACGAGCTGGTCGCCGCGCGCGACCCCTACGGGCTGCACCCGCTCTGCGTCGGGCGGCTCAACGGCACCGGCTACGTGGTGGCCAGCGAGACCTGCGCGCTTAACGCCGTGGGCGCCCGGCTGGTGCGCGACGTGGAGCCCGGCGAAGTGGCGGTGATCGACGCCAACGGGCTGCGCTGGTTCCAGGCCGTGCCGTCCGAGCGCAAGGCGATGTGCATCTTCGAGACCATCTACTTCGCCCGGCCGGACAGCCAGATCTACAACCGCACGCTCCACGGCGCGCGGCGGCACATGGGCGAGCAGCTCGCCATCGAGCACCCCGCCGAGGCCGACGTGGTGATCCCCGTGCCCGACACCGGCATCCCGGGCGCCATCGGCTACGCGGCGGTGTCGCACATCCCCTTCGACACCGGGTTGGTGAAGAGCCGCTACATCCAGCGCACCTTCATCCAGCCCGATCAGCGGCAGCGCGAGATGGGCGCCCGGCTGAAGTACACCCCCATCCCCGAGACCATCGCCGGGCGGCGGGTGGTGGTGGTGGACGACAGCATCGTCCGCGGCACCACCACCGGGAAGCTGATCCACCTGATCCGCGAGGCCGGCGCGCGCGAGGTGCACCTGCGCATCTTCTCGCCGCCCATCAAGTGGCCCTGCTTCTACGGCATCGACATGGCGCGCCGCGACGAGCTGATCGCCGCGACCCACACCATCGAGGAGATCCGCGAGCACGTGGGCGCGGACAGCCTCGGCTACCTCTCCATCGCCGGACTGGCGAAGGCGCTCGACGTCAGCGCGAAGCACTTCTGCTGGGCCTGCCTCACCGGCCGCTACCCCATCCCTGTCCCCAGCCACCTCCGCGACGCGAAGATGCAGCTCCAGGACCACTGCAACACCCTGGAGGACCGCGACGAAGAGCGCGAGCCGGTGCTCATCCCCGCGGGCGTCGTCTTCGGCGACGACCTCTATAACACCGAAGACGTCTACGAGTACGAAGAAGAGACGCCGCTGGTCTAATCCTCTGGCTCGTTGGGCAGCGGCGTCTCGAAGCGTGGCTGGGTCACGTCGTGACGGAACACCACCCGCCGGATCACGCGGCACACCCAGCTCTCGCTCAGGTTGTCCACCATGGCGTAGAACACCGGCGCCGCGACCAGCGTGAGGAGCAGCGAGAAGACCTGGCCGCCGACGATCACGCCGCCCGTGCTGCGGTTGGTGGCGGCGCCGGTTTTGTGGGACAGGACGAGGGGGACCATGCCGGCGACGAACGCCGCCGTGGTCATCAGGATCGGCCGCAGCCGGTCGCGCGCGGCCTGCACCACCGCGTCGTGAAGCGACATGCCCTGCGCCCGGAGCTGGTTGGCCCGGTCCGCCTGCAGGATGGCGTTCTTCTTCACCACGCCCAGCAGGACCAACATGCCCAGCAGCGAGAAGATGTTGAGCGAGTCGCGGGTGAGGTTGATGCTCAGGATGGCGAACGGGACGGTGAGCGGCAGCACCGCCATGATCACCAACGCCTGGATGAACGACTCGAACTGCGCGGCGATGACCAGGAACATGAAGATGCTCGAGAGCACGAACGCCATCAGGAAGCTGCTGCGCATGCGGGCGAACTCGCGCGAGCGGCCGATATAGTTGCGCTGGTAGGCCGAGCCGAGGCCGAGCCCGTCGATCACCTGGTCCACGCCGCTGCGCACGGCGCCCTCGGAGGCCTGGGGGAGCAGGTTGACCAACAGCGTGAACTGCCGCTGCCGATTGAAGCGCTTGATGCTGGCCGGCCCGGGCACCCGCTCCCAACCGACCACCTGATCGAGGGTCACGCTCCCCTTCCGGCCGTCCACGTCGCTGGGCACCTCGATCAGGTTGATGCCGCTCTCGTCGCGCCGGAAACCGGGCTCCAGGCGGACCTTCACGTCGTACTGCTCGCCGCCCTCGTCGTACGAGGTGATCTTGTCGTCCCCACCCACCGAGAGGCGGAGCGCCTGCGCCACGTCGAGCACGTTGACGCCGAACGTGGCGGCCCGCTCACGGTCGATGAAGGCCTGCAGCTCGGGCCGGCCGCTGACCAGGGTGGTGTCCACGTCGGCCACGCCCGGGATCGCGCGGGTGCGGTTCACCGCGTCGTTGGACACCTTGAGGAGCGTGTCCATGTCGGGACCCGAGATGGAGAGCTGGATGTTGGCGTTGCTTCCGCCGCCGAAGGAGCTTGCCGGCTGCACGCTCAGCCGCAGGCCGCGGCCCTCGTAGCGCTTGATGATCTCCTGCCGCACGCGGCTCATGTGGCCGTCCTGGGTGACCCGGCGGTCCTGGCGGTCCTCCACCAGGCTCATCTGGACGAAGACCCGGCCGCTGTTCGGCGTGCGCTCGTTGTCGTCGCCGAGGGTGACGAGCGTCAGCGCCACCTCGGGGAGCTTGCGGATCTGCGCGGCGACATCTTCCACGATGCGGCGCGTGCCGCTCAGGCTGGTGCCCTCGGGCGCGCGGACGAGCACCTGGAACTGGCCCTGGTCGTCGTCGGGGAGGAAGTTTATGCGCGCCACCATGCCCAGCGGCACGGTGGAGCAGATCAGCAGCACGCAGGCCACGGCGACGAGCACCCGGTGGTGCAGCGCCCACTCGAGGAGCCGGGTGTAGCCGGCGTCCACCACGCCGTACCAACCGCCCTTGGAGGCTGACTCGCCGTGGCCGGCCTCGATGTCGGCGGGGCGCAGCCAGCGCGAGCAGAGCATCGGCGTGAGGCTGAAGGCGACGAACATGGAGACGAGGATGGCCATCGCCATGGTGATGCCGAAGGAGTTGAGGAAGCGGCCCACGATGCCGGCCATGAAGGCCACCGGGAGGAACACGGCCACCAGCGAGAGGGTGATGGCGAGCACCGCCAGGCCGATCTCGCGCGTCGCCTGGATGGCCGCCTCGCGCGGCGACAGGCGATGCTCCTCGAGCACCCTGAAGACATTCTCCAGGACCACGATGGCGTCGTCGATGACGATCCCCACCGAGAGCGCCAGGGCGAGCAGCGTGATCATGTTGAGGGTGAAGCCGCGGGCCTGCATGAGGGCAAAGGTGGTGACGATGCTGGTGGGGATGGCGAGGGCGGCGATGATGGTGGAACGCGCGCTCTTGAGGAAGAGGAGCACGATCAGGGCGGCCAGCACGGCGCCGAGGATGAGGTGCTCCTCGACGGCGTGGAGCGAGGCGCGGATGAAGACCGAGTCGTCGCGTACCTTGCGGATCGAGTAGCCGGCGGGGAGGGTGCCCTGGAGCTGGAGAATGCGCTCTTTGACGCTGTCGGTGACGGCCACGGCGTTGGTGCCCGACTGCTTGATGACGTCGATCACCACGGCTTCCTGGCCGTCGAGCGAGGCGAGCGAGACCGCGCGGGCCTCGCCGTCCACCACGCGGGCCACGTCGCGGACCAGCACCTGGCGGTCGCCGTAGGTCTTGACGGGCACGAGCCCGAAGTCGGCGATGGAGCCGATCCGGCCGCGGGTGCGGAGGCTGAGCTGCTGGTCGCCCTGCTCGACCAGGCCGCCGGGGACCTGGGCGTTGTGGTTGCCCAGCGCCTTGGTGATGTCCGAGGCGGTGATGCCGTAGGCGCGCATCCGGTAGGGGTCGAGGATGACCTCGATCTGCCGCTCGCGGCCGCCGGTGATGCGCACCTCGCCCACGCCGGAGACCGACTCGATGCGGCGGCGGATCTTCTTGTCCACGTACTCGTAGGTCTCGCGCAGGCCGCGGTTGGAGGAGATGGCGTACGAGATCACGGGCATCGCGCCGATGTCCATCTTCATCACCACCGGCTCGTCGACGCCGTCGGGCAGGTCGGGCTTGGCGAGCTGCACCTTGCCGCGCACCTCCTCGGCGGCCACGTCCACGTTCTTGTTCAGGTCGAAGGTGATCTGGACCAGGGAGATGCCGTCGCCGGAGGACGACTCGAGCCGCTCGATGCCGCCGATGGTGTTGACCTGGCGCTCGATCTTGTCGGTGACCTCGGTTTCCACCTCCTCGGGCGAGGCGCCCTGGAGCACGGTGGAGACGATCACCATGGGGAAGTCTACATTCGGGAAGCGGTCGATGCCGAGGCCCATGTAGCCGGCGACGCCGACGACCACCAGCGCCAGCGACAGCACGGTCGCGAACACCGGTCGCTGGACACAGACGCGGGCCAAGGCGTGCATACAACACCTCCGCCGCCGACCGGGAGCGACGGCAGCTAACCCTCTAACTACAGGAGCGGGCCCCGGAGTGCCCGGGAGCGCCGACCTTGTACCGCGGACGGTCTGGTGTGTCAATGCAGCGGCGG
>JACPDV010000479.1 GCA_016183835.1 Armatimonadota bacterium | reverse complement strand
TCCGGGCCTTGTTCGTAGATGGCCTGGGCCTGCGAACGCGTGACCATGTACCATTGGACAACCGGTCGAGGCGGAAGATTCGATGGGCTGAGTAGTTACACCGCGGCAACCATCCCACCACACCCGGCGGTTGGAAACCGCGGCAACCATCCGAAGTCCGCCTGCGCGGACTCCGCATCCGGAAACCCACGGAGATGGGTTCCGCATGGTTGCCGCAACTTCCAGTCGCCGGGTAGAACCGAGCAGCCATCCGGCCCGGCTGGGCATTGATCTCGTGGCGCTCAGCGGTTACAACCAACGCGGACCCCGGAGCCGCCCGTGAGCACCATGCTGTTGCTGTCCCTCCTCGCCGCGACCGACCAGTCGCTCCAGCCCATCGACCCCTTCGACGACGTCGCCGCCTGGTCCGTCAACGAGGACGGCAGCCAGGGTCTCACCTTCCGCGCCGAGCCCGGCGGCGCCCTTCACCTCACCTTCGACGCCTCGGGCCAAAACCTCTGGGGCAACCTCCGTCGCACCGTCACCGTCCCGCCGAACGCCGTGGCGCTCCGCTTCCGCCTCAAGGTGCTCGGTGCCTCGGCCGAGGCCGGCATGCACGTCTGGTTCATGGAAGCCGACGGCGACGGCTATGTGGTGCGCGTCAAGCGGGACGAGCAGGACGTGCTCGCCGCGCCGAAGGGCGAGTGGCGGGAGGTCACCGTGCCGCTCGGCACGCTCAACTTCGAGCCCCGGGGCAACGGCAAGCGTGCCTTCCTGACCGTCAACCGCGTGCTCCTGGGCCTCAACTATGCCCCGGCCGAGGTCCTCGTGGACGACCTGGCCTGGGTGGTGGGGCCCGGCCGTGCCGGAGCGCCGCTGCCCGCCTCCGCCGCCTTCCAACCGGTAGACGGTGCCCGCGGCACAGTGGCGATCCTCGACGAGCCGGCCGCTCCGCGCAGCCCCGGCGCCGTGGACGTGGCGCGACTCGCCGAGGCATTGACCGCCGCGGGCTATGGCGTCACCCGCGTCCGCGCCGGCGACATCGCCGACCCGCAGCGGCTCACCCCGGCCAACTTCGACCTGCTCGTGCTCCCTGCCGCGCCCAGCTTCCCCGCCGCCGCGCGCGACGGGCTCCTCGGCTACCTGCGGGCGAAGGGCGCCGTGCTGTCCGTGGGCGGCTACGCCTTCGACCGACCGCTCCTCTGGAACGGCACGGACTGGGCGGACATCGGCTCCGACACGCAGGCCGCCGACCTGGACAAGGGCGTGCCCGACGTGGTCATCAACTCGCGTCGCGGCAAGCCCGGCGACACGATGGGTCTCGACGCCGCGCAGGTCGGTCTCTTCGACCCGCAGGACACCTTCACCGACGTGAGCTACGCGGAGCTGGGCGGCAAGCGCATCGACGGCCCGCTGGAGGGCTTCGTCGCCCGTTCATTGGCCGGCAGCAACAGCCCGGTCTTCCCTGACCAGCACGGCGAGACGGAGACCTTCGGCCAGGCCTACGATCGCCTCGGCCGGCCGCGGGGCGCGCTTGGCGTGGTCTGCCACCTCTACGCTGGACCGTACGCCGGCGCCGCCTGGGGCGGGTTCGCGGTGAGCAACCGGGACCTCTTCGCTGCCGACGCCGCCGGCATTGCGCCGCTGCTCGAGGTGGTCGACCGCCTGGTGAGCGGCGTCTACCTTCGCCACGTGACGGCCGACAAGCCCTGCGTGCGCGCCGGCGAGACGGTCCGGGTGCAGTGCCAGGCCGCCAACCGCAGCACCCGGCCGCGGACGGTGCGGATAGTCCTCAAGGTGGACGGCGAGCCCGTGGCGCCCTCGAACCCCGCGACCATCGCGCCGGGCGGCGAGGAGACCCTGGCCGCTGAGCTGCCGCTGACCAACTGGGACCGTGACTTCTACCCCGTCACCGCCGAGCTGTACGACGGCGACCGCCTGCTGATGACCCGGGAGACTGCGTTCTGCGCCTGGCAGCCGGGGGTCATCGCCCGGGGGCACAAGCCGGTCTGGCGCGGCAACTACTTCGAGGTCAACGGCCGCCCGGCGTTCCTCACCGGCACCAATCAGACCGGCGTGATGTGGTACTCCCCGCGCGAGGACCCGCTTACCTGGGACCGCGACTTCCAGCAGATGGAGGACCACGGCTTCTTCGTCTGGCGAGTCCTTCACTTCTCGCCCTTTGCCGATCCCGACGGCAAGCCGCAGAACCAGCGCGGGGTGCTGCTGCTGGCCAACCGCCCGCCCGACACGACCATCCGCAAGATGGACGCCATCGTGCAGCTCGCCCAGAAGCACGGCGTGGTGATCTTCCTCACCGCCCACGACTGGATGGGCTGCTCCCTGACCGACGACGAGCTCGACGCGCAGCGCACGTGGAACCGGTTCTGGGCCGACCGCTACCGCGACGTGCCGGGGCTGATCTGGGACATCCAGAACGAGCCGTCGGTCGAGATGGGCAGCGCCGCGCTCTACGCTCAGTACCTCACGGCGGCCTACGGCACGCTCGGCGCGGCCAGGACGGCGCTCGGTTACCGCGCCGACGAGCCGCCGACCCCGCAGCCGGGCGATGGCTCGTGGGGCGACGTGCGTGGCGCCGCGGTGGAGCGCTTCCGCACCTGGCTCCTGCAGCGCTGGGTGGCGGCCAACGCCGCGGGACTGAAGGAGGGCAACCCGGACTCCATCTTCACCGTCGGCTACCTGCAGGACCGGCACTCGGCGGACAAGGTCAACGGCGCCAAGGGCCTGACCTTCGCCAACATGCACTGCTACGAGTCCTCGCAGTCGTTCGTCGCGTCTTTCCGCTGGGTCGACCACCGGGCGTACGGTCAGGGGCTCAGCCTCGGCGAGTTCGGCTCGGTGGCGAGTCACAACCACCGCGTCAACGGCGGCACCGGGCTGGTCGTCGATCAGGACCGGCGGCACTTCACCACCACCATCGGGATGACGTTCGGCGTGGGCGGCGCCTTCGCGTGCAACTGGTTCTGGCGCGACATGCCCGACGTGGTCTTCCCCTGGGGCCTCTTCCGGCAGGACCGCGTGCCCCGGCCGTGGGTCGCGGACATGGAGGCGCTGACCCTCGCCAC
>JACPDV010000470.1 GCA_016183835.1 Armatimonadota bacterium | reverse complement strand
GAGTCAACGTCCGCGTGCGGCCAGCTTCGCCAGCCCCAGCGCCAGCAGCCCGTTGCCGAGCAGCCAGGCCGCCGAGCCGGCCGCCGACCAGGCCAGCGCCACGCAGCCCACCGCCCAGCCGAGCAGGAGCGCGGTGAGCCAGGGCCGCAGCCCGCGCACGCCGAACAGCAGCACCAGCGCCGCCGCCGGCCACGCCACGCACGCCGCCACGCCGCCGCCCAGGTGCCACAGCGCCCAGGCCACCGGCGCCGCGCCGAGCAGCTCGCGCGTCCGGCCGGAGCCGAGACCCAGCCCGCTCAAGACGAGCAGCCCGAGCACCAGCCCGGAGACCAGCGGCCAGCGAGGCACGCGGCCGACCACCCGCACGCTCGCGCCGGCGTCCTTGGCGCCCACCGCCGCCGCGGCGTTGAGCAGCCCGGCGCCGTACTTCTTCGGATCGCCCTTCTTCGTCGCCGTGGAGGCCAGCCGCTGGCGGATCGTCTCAGGCCCCTTGAGCCCTTGCGACACCAGCAGCGCGGCCACGCCGGCCACGTGGGGCGAGGCCATCGAGGTGCCCTGCCACTGCTCGAACACGTCCTGCTTGTTGAAGATCGTGTTCTGCAGCACGCCGTTCTGCCTGTCCTCGGGCGAGCGGTACTCGCCGCCCGGCGCGGCGATGGCCACTTCCTTGCCCCACGACGAGTAGAACGTCAGCTCGCCGCTAGGCCCCACCGCGGAGACCGCAATGCACTCGGGATAGGCCGCCGGATACCCGACGCCCTCGCGCCCGCCGTTGCCCGCGGCGCAGACGATGGTCACGCCTTTCTGGTGCGCGTAGGTGCAGGCCTTGCGCAAGACGGCCGAGGAGGTCGGTCCGCCGAGGCTCATGTTGATCACGTTGGCGCCGTTGTCGGCGGCGTAGCGCACCGCGTCGGCGATGTCGCTCACGTTCCCGTACCCCTGCCCGGTGAGCACCTTGAGCGGCATGATGGTGGCCTTGAAGGCGATCCCCGCCACGCCGTGCTTGTTGTTGGTGCTCTGGGCGATGGTGCCGGTGACGTGGGTCCCGTGGCCGTGATCGTCGTAGGCCTTGGCCTTGTGGGTGATGAAGTCGTAGGGCTTGGTGTAGGCGGTGTCCTTGAGGTCGCTGGCGGTCGGGATGTCCTTCTCTTTCTCGAAGGCCACGCCGGTGTCGATCACGGCCACCACGGCGCCCTTGCCGTCGGCCTTCTCCCAGGCGGCAGGCATGTTGATGAGCTGGAAGTTCCACTGCTCGGGGTAGCGCGGGTCGTTCGGCGTGAAGGCCGGCGCCGCGTCGCCCAGGGCGGTCATGTAGAAGTTGTCCTCGGCGGCTTCCACGTCCGGGTCAAGCCGCAGCTCCTCGACCAGCCGCTCACGCTGCGCGGCGCCGAGGCCGGGCGTGTCGGCGACCATCAAGCGCTCGTCGGCGTTGAGCGGCGAGTTGGGCCGGAAGCGGAGCCCCAGATCGCGACCCAGAGCATCGATCCTGGCGTAGCTCTCGCGGTCGCGGAAGTCCACCACGATCTGCGAGACCGGCGGGACGGCCGCGGCGGCGAGCGGCTCGGCGGCGACGCGGCCGGTGCGGAAGCCGCCGAACAGCGACCAGATCAACAGTCCCGCCAGGACCAGCAGCACGCCGGCGGCGGAGAAGCGGACCTCGGGGCGCTCCTCGGGGTCGGTGAGGGTGCGCCAGAAGCGGCGGAGGGAGAGGGCCAGGCCCATCAGGCTGAAGACCCGCCACAAAAGAGCCAGCAAACGTCTCATGATTCGTCCTCCGCGCCCTCGGCCAGCTCGGGGTGGTGCTCGAGGATGTACTCGTAGCGGTCCTTGGTGCGCCCCGTGCGCTCATCGAAGAGCGGTGTGCCGCCGGCGTACATGGTGTCCGGCGGATCGCCGAACTCGTTACGGTCCTGCTCGCGGATCCATTGGTCGATCCGGGCGCGGAGCTTAGCGGTCGGGTTGGGCATGGGAGTCCTCTCCAGCGGCGGACGGCGTGCCGTGTCGCTCGCCGGTGCGCTCGTCGAAATCGGCGGAGCCGCCCGTGTGCATGATGTTCCGCTCGCCGGTGCGCTCGTCGAAGTCCGCGCTGCCGCCGGGCCACATGATGCCCTTCGCGGGTCGGCGGCGCCGTGGCGGATCGGATGGCGGCGGAAGCGCCGGCGCGGGCTTCTTGCGTGGCGTGCCCATCCTCGTCTCCTCTGCCACGGCCTCGTAGACTGCGATGGTCGCCGCGGCGGTCCGTTCCCAGCTCAGTCCCACCGCCCGCGCCCGGCCGCGCGCGCGTAGGCTCTCACGTAGTTCGACATCATGCCACACGCGGGCGATGCCGTCCGCCCAGGCCGCCGGATCGCGAGCCGGGAGCACCAGCCCCGCGTCGCCGGCCACCTCCGGAAGCGCGCCGTCATCGGACACCAGCACCGGCACGCCGGCCGCCATGGCTTCGGCCACCGGCAGCCCGAACCCCTCGCCCAGCGACGGGAAGACGAAGGCCTCGGCCTGCTGATAGAGCGCCGGCAGGTGCTCGTCACGCACGCGGCCGAGGAAGACCACCCGCGTCTCGAGGCCCGAGGCCAGGAAGGCGCGCATCAGGTCGTTGGTGCCCCAGCTCAGGCTGCCTGCGATCACCAGGCAGGGCACCTCCTCGCCGCGCCGCCGGAGCGCCAGCAAGGCGTCGATCAGCAACGGCACATTCTTCTTCGGCTCGACGTTGCCGACCCACAACAGAAATCGCTCCGGCAGCCGGAATCGTTCCCGGAGGTCGAACTCCAGCCGCGCCGGCTCGGCGAAACGGTGTTCCACACCCAGTGGGATCACCACGGTGCGGGAGTAGGCGTCGAGCAGCCAGCGCCCCACGGCGCCACGTGTGTAGGCGCTGGGGACGATCACGCGCTCCGCCTGCCGCACGCCGGCGGGCAGCGCGAGCCGGTAGTGCCAGCGGTTGGAGCGGGTGCAGAACTGCGGCGCCTCGTAGAGCAGCAGGTCGTAGAGCGAGAGCACCGAGGGGGTGCGCATGGCGGCGGGCACGAGGTAGGCCGGCCCGTGGAAGACACCCGCGCCGCTGCCGTGGACGAGCCGCGGGAGCACCACCTGCTGCCACCAGATGCGGCGCAGGCGCGAGCCGTTGTCGAAACCGGAGCGGACGATGGTGAGGCCCGGGTGGTCGCAGAAGCCGTCCGGGTGGAAGCGCTCGAGATAGGCGTCGAAGCGGTCGCCGACGAAGAGGAGGAACTCGTGGCGCCCGCCGCCGGCGGCCCCACCCCGGAGAAGCGAGCGCCCAGCAGCGAGCCATCCAACGCGATCCTCATGACACCCTCGCGACCGCTTCCGAGGCGACCCGGCGGGCTCGGAGTCTAGCATCGCGGGGCGACGGGTGTCAACCCGCGCGCCCGGCTGGTGCGTTGACAGAGAGGCAATCCGAACCGTACAATGCCACCATGCGGGGAGCGCACGATGGCCGAGGCGGAGGGCGTGAACGGGCTGATCGAGCAGGTGGTGGAGCGCATGCTGCCGCTCTACTGCCTCGAAGTCAGCGACTCGCCCGCGGGCATCGGGCCCACGCTTCCGCACCATCGCCGAGTGATCGAGGCCTTCGATTACCTCCGCGCCGCGCTGCTCCCCGGCGGCTCCTCGCCGGAGGCCATCCAGCCCGAGTTGCTGGGCCTCTTCCTGCAGGAGCGTCTCGCCCGCGCCTACCGGTTGCTGACGGTGGAGATCGCGCGGGCCCTGCCGCTGCGCTGGCTGGGCGCCTATGCTCGGCAGGAGCTGGAGCAGGGCCGCCGGGAGGTGCCGGTCATCCCGTCGGCCGAGGTGCTGGCCGAAGCGGCGCGCATCACCAGCGCGCTCTTCAGCCACTTGCCCGGGATCCGCGAGGTGCTGCTCACCGACATCACCGCCGCCTACAACGGCGACCCCGCGGCCATGTCCTATGCCGAGGTGATGCTGACCTACCCCGGTGTGCACGCCATCGCGTCGCACCGCATCGCCCACGAGCTCTACCAGCTCGACGTGCCCGTGGTGCCGCGCATCATCAGCGAGTACACCCACGCCCAGGTGGGGGTGGACATCCACCCGGGCGCCAAGATCGGGGCCAGCTTCTTCATCGACCATGCCACGGGCGTGGTGATCGGGGAGACCTCGGAGGTGGGAGACCGGGTCAAGCTCTACCAGGGCGTCACGCTGGGCGCGCGCAGCTTCCCCCTGGACGAGGCCGGATTCCCGCAGAAGAAGATGCGGCGGCATCCGCGCCTGGAGGACGACGTGATCGTCTACTCCAACGCGTCCATCCTGGGTCCCATCACGGTGGGGGCGGGCAGCGAAGTGCTGGCCAACGTGATGCTGACCAGCTCCCGGCCGCCG
>JACPDV010000008.1 GCA_016183835.1 Armatimonadota bacterium | reverse complement strand
CTGCGCGTCGAAATGCGAGCGCGTCAGCGCGTAGCTGCCGACCGCAGGAAGGATGGCGAGCCGGCCCTCGTCGTAGATCGGCTTGAGCGGCGCGAGGCCTGGATGGAACCCGAAGAAGCCGTCGATGCTGATGGCGCCGAGGTTCTGGCCGGGCCGCGGGACGGCGATGTCCAACGTCCACACCTCGCCCAGCCAGCCGCCCTCCAAGGCGGCGAGGACGGTCAGGTAGTCGCTGTCCCAGCGGCGGTTGTGGAAGACGCTGAGGAGCTTGCCGCTGCGCTCGGCGGCGGCGATCATGGCGTCGGCCTCGGTCACGGAGCGGCACATGATCTTGTCGGTGACCACGGCCTTGCCGGCGTCGAGGGCAGCCACGGCCTGCTCACAGTGGACGTGGTGCGGCGTGGCAAGCACCACCAGATCCACCTGCGGCGCAGCGAGCAGAGCGTCGAAGTCGGCGGTGACCAGCGCGTCCGGGTTCTGCTCGCGCGCCCGCGCCAACTTGTCCGCGCTGCGGCTCATCACGGCGGCCACGCGCAGGCCGTCGGCCGCGTCGATCAGCATCTTGTGGAACCACTCGCCGGCCAGGCCATAGCCGACGATTCCGACTCCGATGGTGTCCATGCCGCGTCCCTCCGGGCGGCGGATCGTAGCATGTTCCAGGGCGGAAGGGAAGCCGCTCGCGGCGCCGCTGTCACACCCCCTCCTTGCCAAGGAGGGGGCAGGGGGAGGTCCCGTCGATGCTGTGCACGGCGGGGACTGGACCTCTCCCCAGCCCTCTCCTTGGCAAGGAGAGGGAGCCGGAGTATCGTTCCCGGCCGAAGGCGAGGGAGACGGGCATGCGGATCGTCGTGACGGGGGTGGCCGGGGTGCTGGGCGGGCGGGTCGCCGCCGGGCTGGCGGGGCGGCACGAGGTGCGCGGCGTGGACGTGGTGGAGCCGGCCGACCCGCCGGTGCCCACGGTGGTGGCCGACCTGGCCGACTACGAGGCCGCGCGGGCGGCCCTGGCCGACGCCGAAGTGGTGGTGCACTGCGCCGCCATCCACCCGTGGAAGCCCTACACCGAGGAGCAGTACCTCCACTGCAACGTGATCGCGAGCTACCAGGTGGCGCGCGCCTGCGCCGACCTGAAGGTGAGCTGGCTGGTCTTCACCAGCTCCATCGCCGCCAAGGGCTACCCGACGCACTACCCGCCGGCCGAGCTGCCCATCGCCGAGGATGCGCCCGTGCGCAACGTGGATGTCTACTCGCACACCAAGACTCTCGGCGAAGAGACGATGCGCTACTGGAACCGCCGGGCGGGCACACCGACCTGGATCCTGCGCCCGCCGACTTTCATTCCGTTCGACGACGACCGGCGCCGGGTGGCGATGATGTTCGCCGGGACGTGGGTGGCCCCGGAGGACATCGCCGCGGCGCACATCCTGGCGGCGGAGGTGCGGCCAGATGGGGTAGAGACGGCGTTCCTGCCGCAGGAGACGCCGTACACGGCCGATGACATCGCCGAGGCGCAGGCCGGCGGGGCTGAGGCGGTGCTCGAGCGGCACTTCCCGGGCGTGGCGGCGTGGTTCAGGGCGGAGGGGCTCGACCTCCCGGTGCCGCAGCCGTTCTTCGACGGCACCACGGCCCCCACCCGCCTCGGCTGGCGGCCACAGTGGACGCCGGCGAAGTGGTGGGCGGAGCACTCCGAGGCCGCTCGGTAGGGGCGGGGTCTCCCCGCCCGACCGGGGTGCCATGGCCCTGGACCCGCCGTTCACGATGGCGGCTTCACTGGCGGGGGGACCCAGGCGAGGTGGCACCGCGAAAAAGTAGCCTGACCCCTTTTTTCAGAACCGCAGGCTCGGCAGCTCCCTCAGGTCGCCGTGGTGGTCGAACCAGAACGTGCGTTCGTCGGCCACCCAGGCCAGGACCGTGGCGCTCCAGATCTCGCCCGGCTCCGGCGTGCGGCCGAACACGGCGAACGGGATCGCCGCCTCCAGCACACTGCCCTCGCCGGCCGCCTGCCACTCCGGCGCGAAGCTCGCGTCGCGACCGAGACGGGTGCGGCGGATCGCCCGCTGCGGCACGCGGTCGAACATGAACGTGTAGGCCTGCTCGCCGCTCCGAGCCGGGTCGATCACCAGGCCGGCCTGCCGCGCGCCCGCAACCCCGAGCCATAGCGCCCAGCCGTCGGACGCCGCCCGCACGACCACGCCGTTCGACAGGCGGAGGGTCTCGGCCGTGCTCCACACCGGCTCGTCGAGTCGCCCGTCGAGCTGCATCTCGCCGCCACGCGCCACCCGCAGCTCCGTTGGCTCCGGGCGGAGCGGCGGCCAGCTCGAGAGCAGCGGCGGGTGCAGCTCCAGCGGCGGCTCACCCACCTCCAACGCGACCTCCGGCGCATCGCCGGGCAGCTCGGTGGACCAGCGCCCGTCGTCGCCGGCCGAGGCGAGGCGGTAGTCGACCAACACCCACGTGCCCGGCCGCGCATAGCCCGCCAGCCGCTCCCCGTGCGACTGCAGCAGCAGGTCGTCGCGCCGCGCCGCAAGCAGCTCCGCCGCCGCTTCGCGGCGCAGCGCCAGGAGCCGCTCCGGCGAGCGTGACACGCGATAGGGCCGGTCCACCAGCTCGCCGGCCAGCAACCGCACCCGGGCGGCGGCGGCGCCATCGTCGATCCCGCGCCGGCGCGCCGCGGCGGCCAGCTCGAGCTGTGTCAGCCGCAGCAGCTCGGCGTCCTGCAGCCCGTCGCGGAGCAGCTTCAGGCGGATGGACGGGAACGGCTCGGGCGAGCCGAACGCCCAGCCGGGGTAGATCAGCAGCCCGTCGCCGTTGGTCTCGTTGAAGCTGGCCACCGAGCGGTACGGATCCTCGGACCAGCCGTGGGCCATCGAGTAGACGAAGCCCTGCAGGTCTTCCTTGACCATCAGCCACCCGGCGGAGCGCGGGGCCACGGCGTCGTCGTCCACCAGCCAGGTGGGGTAGGGGCCCGTCGGCACGCAGCACGTATACCACCAGGTGCCCTTGCCGGCGCGGCGCTCCGCCGCCAGGCGGGCAGTGTCCAGGTAGCCGAGCCCGAGGAAGTCGCCCAGGTTGGGGCACCAGATGTCCACGGCGTCGGCCAGCGGCTCCATCGGCGCCACGGTAGCCAGGAACGGCACGCCCGGCGCCAGGCGGTGCAGGTCGGCGGCGGCGCGGCGGACCGAGTCGTAGGCGGCGGGCGCCGGCTCGTCGGCGGCGTAGTAGAAGAGCTTGTCGAACACACCGCACTCGCGGGCCTGCCGCACCAGCGCCAGAAGCTCCGGCGAGCCGTGGTCGTTCAGCCAGGGCAATCGCACGCTGTGGACGCGCGGATCGGCCAGCCAGCGCGCGGCGGCGTCGGAGCCGGGCGGCGCGGGCAGGTCGTAGGCGCACAGGCGGTGCTGGAGGAGCAGCTCGTAGCAGGCATCGCAGAAAGCGGCGTAGGTGGGATTGCCCACCCGCCAGGGGTGGTCCCGCGGCGCGGCGTGGGCGTTGGCCCACCGGAGCAGTAGGTCGGCGTAGTAGACCGCGGCGGTGGCGCGGAAGTGCCGCGCCAGCGGGAGGGCGATGTCGAGCACGGTGACGGGCACCGTCACCACGGACGACCGGCCGTCCACCACCACCTCGCAGGCGGTCTGGTAGTCGCCGGGCGCGCGATCGGCGGGGACCGCCACGTCGACCCAGAAGGTCTGCGTGCGGCCGGCCGGCACCCCGCGCTCGCGGACGTGGCGGAGCGGGATCAGCGCGTCGGGCCACTCGCGAGGCTCGCGCACCGCGTTGCCCGAAGGCACCCGCACCGGGACGTACCATTCGCGGTACAGGTTCGCGGCGCGGAGCGGGAGGAAGGGCTGCTTCCCGGGCGGCGGGACGGGGCGGAGGGTGACGTCGCGCAGCCCGCCCGGCGGCGCGGTAACGCTGATCTGAAAGTCACCCACCTCGCCGCGGCAGAGCTCCAGCCGGAGCGACGGGTCGGGCGGCGGCGGCACGCGGTCGGGGTGGAGCTTGACGAGACCCGAGTGGACCCCCACGGCCGGGCCGGCGGCGAGGCAACGGGCGGCGAGGAGCAGCCAAGGAAGCAGCCACCGGAGCCGGCCGAGCGCGGACAAAGGCTACTGTGGCTCCTTGCCGGCTCCGGCGTGGAGGTAGACGAACTTGCGGCCGAGTACGTCCACCACCTTGACCGTGCCCTTCACCCGGGTCGTGCTGCCCTCGGCGGGCACCTCGCGAGCAATGACGAGGAGCTTCGTGCCGGTCTCGTCCCGGAGCTGGTAGCCGCCGCCGAGCCTGGGTAGGCTGCCGGGGCTGCCCACCGTGCCGCCGACGGTGACCAACCGGCCTTCGTAACGCTCGGGGCTGTCCACCACCTCTTTCAGCGTGGGGCCGTGGGGGCAAAGCAACAGGGCCGCGACGGCCACCGCCACCGCCACCACCCCGACGATCAGTCCCGAGGCGGCGCCAAAGCGGCAGCAGGGCTGGGCCGCCTGCGGCGGAGACGGTGTCTCGGTCGCCGTGGGGGAATCCTGCGCCATGCTCGTCTCCTCCCGCCGAGACGGCTCGGCGGCAGCGCAGCGAGAGCCTGTCGGCTGTGCCGAGTATGCCCGGCCCGGCCGCGCTGGTCAAGGAAACGCGGCGCCCGCGCTCAGGCGTTCCCCGCGGCCATCAGCCGGGCCACGGCGTGCTCCAGCTCCTCGGTCACGCCGCGCAGGACGCGGGTGGAGGGGCGCTGCCCGTAGAACCGCCGGAACTCCATCGGTCGGCCGAAATGGACGGCGACGGGGTGGAGGCGGAACCCTGTCGCGCCGGCCGGCCAGGCCTGGTAGCTGCCGCACACGGCCGCGGGGATCACCGGGCACTCGGCCTCGAGCGCGATCCCGGCCGCACCGTGCTGAAACCGCCGGGCCTGGCCCGGCCGGCTGAAGCCGCCCTCGGCGAAGACGATCAGCAGGGCGCCCGCCTGCACCCGCTTGACTGCCTCGCGCACCGCCCCCACGGCGCTCTCGCCCGGGTCCACGGGGAGGCAGCCGAAGTGGTCGAGGAAGAAGGCGAACTCCGGGTGGCGCCAGGTGTCGCGGAACGAGAGCTGCAGCGACGGCCGCTGAAGCGCCAGCGGCACCACCATCGGGTCGAGCATGCTCGGGTGGTTGCAGACCACCACCGCGCCGCCGCGCCGGGGCACGTGTTCGCGCCCCTCCACACGCAGGCGGAGGAGCGGCCCGAACAGGATCCAGCCCACGTCGATCAGGATCCGCAGGCCCAACGAGTACTCGTCGGCACGCTCCATCGGCTCTGTCCCGCCACGGCCGAGTCTAGCACGCGCGGGGCCGCCGGACAACGCCTTGACGCCGCCGCCGGGCCGGTGCTAGAGTCGCCGTCCCAGCCATGCCCTTGCGCCTCCTCCATTTCGCCGACACCCACATCGGGGTGGAGACCTACGGCCGGGTCGACCCCGCCACCGGCCGTCACACCCGGCTGGCCGACTTCGAGGCCGTGCTCGGCGCCGCCGTGACGGCCGCGCTCGAGGCCGGGGTCCACGCCGCGCTCTTTGCCGGCGACGCTTACCGCACGTGCGACCCGTCGCCCACCCACCAACAGGTCTTCGCCGCGGCGATTCGCCGGCTCGTCGAGGCGGGCGTGCCCGTGGTCATGGTGCCGGGCAACCACGATCTGCCCGTGACCTTCGGCCGCGCCGACGCGCTCGACATCTTCCGCACGCTGATCGGCGACCGCGTGACCGTGCTCGCCAGGCCCGCCGTGGCCCGGGTGGAGACGGCCGCCGGGCCGCTTCAGGTGGCCGGGCTGCCGTGGCCGACCCGCAGCCTCCTCCGCGCCCGCGACGAAGAGGGCCGCCAGGGCGACCAGTGGCTCCGCGAGCAGATGCAGGCGCTCTGTCAGCAGACCATCGGCTCGCTGGCGGAGGAGCTCGAGCCCGGCGTGCCGGCGGTGCTGCTGGCTCACGTCACCGCCGCCGATGCGGTGTTCAGCGGCTCGGAGCGGATGGCGCTGGGCGGACTCGACCCGACGCTCTCGCGCGGCGTGCTGGCCGACCGACGGTTCGACTACGTGGCGCTCGGGCACGTCCACCGGCACCAGGAGCTGAACGGCGGTGAGCGCCCGCCCGTGGTCTATCCGGGGAGCCTCGAGCGGATCGACTTCGGCGAGGCCGGGGACGTGAAGGGCGTCTGCCTGGTGGAGATCGGTGAGGGCGCCAGCCCTGCGGAGCGCGAGGTGAGTTGGCGCCAGGTGCCGCTGGCCACGCGCCGGATGGTCGAGCTGCACCTGGGCGTGCCCGAGTCCGCCGACGCCACGCAGTTCCTCGGCGCCGAGTTGGGAGGACACGCACTCGGCGGGGCGATCTTCCGGCTGTACTACCGCTGCACCGACGAGCAGTACGCGGCGCTCGACCTGAGGGCGGTGCGGGCGGCGATGCCCGAGGTGCACCTGGTGGCGGGGCTGATCCGCGAACGGCCGGCGGCGGAGCGGCGCCCGGCCGTGGAGATCACCGAGCACCACGGGGTGATGGAGGCGCTCGGGCGCTACCTGGACACGCGGGCCGAGCTGGCGCCGCTGCGCGAGGAGCTGGCCGCCACCGCGCGCGAGCTGGACGACGAGCTGGGGGTGGCGGAGATGGCCGCCGAGGAGGAGGCGTGATGACGGCGCACGAGCTGCACGGGCTGATGGGGGCGGAGCTCACCCAGCGGGCCGAGGAGGGCTGCGCCGTGGACGGGCTGCGGGCCGAGTGGGACCGCCTCCGCGAGCGGCCCGCCGCCGAGGTGGCAGCGGAGACCGAGGCGCTCTGGACGCTAGTGGACGCGCTGCCCTCGCCCACGGAGGACCAGGAGCCGTCCAGCCTCGAAGCGATCAGGGCGCTCCGGCCCGACGGGCCGCGGCGGATGAGCGTGGACGGTGCGGCGCTCGCCGACCGGGTGCACGGCGCGCTGCTCGGCCGCATCGCCGGCTGCCAGCTCGGCAAGCCGGTGGAGGGCTGGCACAAGACCGCCATCGACGCCTACCTCGATGCAGCGGGCGAGAGCGAGATCCGCGAGTACCTGCCGCTCCTCGAGACGGTGCCCGACGGCGTGCGCAAGCTCGGCTGCCAGGAGTGTACCCGTGGCCGGCTGCACGGCGCCTCGCGCGACGACGACCTGATCATGCTCGGCCGGAAGGGCGCCGCGGTGAGCCCCGGCGACGTGGCCGACGGGTGGCTGGACCTGCTCCCCTTCGGGAAGGTCTACACCGCCGAGCGGGTGGCGTACCGCAACCTGGTGGCCGGCCTCCGGCCCACCGCCAGCGCGACGTACCGCAACCCCTACCGCGAGTGGATCGGCGCGCAGATCCGGGCAGATGGCTGGGCCTACGCGGCGGCGGGCTGCCCCGAGCTGGCCGCGGAGCTGGCCTGGCGCGACGCCGTGGTGTCGCACGTCAAGAACGGCATCTACGGCGAGATGCTGTTCGCGGCCATGATCGCGGCGGCGTTCGCCACGGACGACGTGGAGGAGGCCATCCTCGCCGGCGTGGCGGAGATCCCCGGGGACTGCCGCCTGGCCGCCTGCGTGCACGACATGCTCGCCTGGCGCCGGGACGAGCCCACCTGGCGTGGCTGCTGGGACAGGCTCAACGAGCGCTACGGCCACTACCACGGCGTGCACACCATCAACAACGCCGCGCTGGTGCTGCTCGGGCTGCTCTACGGCGAGCAGGACCTGGGCGCCACCGTGGGGATCGCGGTGCACGGCGGCTGGGACACCGACTGCAACGGCGCCACGGCCGGCTCCGTGCTGGGCGCCATGCTCGGGGCCAGGGCGCTCCCCGCACAGTGGGTCGACCCGCTCGATGGTCGCGTGGCGAGCGCGCTGTTCGGCTACGCCGACAACCGCATCGAGGACCTGGCGACCTGGGCGCTGGAGCTGCGGCGGACAGTGACAGGATAGCTCCGTGTCGCTCCGCGCCATCGTCCTCGGCCTGCTCCTGATGCCGCTCCTGGTGGCGTGGAACTATCACGTCGAGGTCGTCTTCTACTGTTTCGCCACCTACGCCGCGCCGTTCTACAACGTCGTCTTCGTCACCTTCGTGCTCAGCTTCGCCAACCTGGCCGTCAAGCGCTGGGCGCCGCGCTACGCCCTGCGGCCGGGCGAGCTGATCACCGTCTATGTGATGCTCTCCATGCAGGGCGCGCTG
>JACPDV010000466.1 GCA_016183835.1 Armatimonadota bacterium | reverse complement strand
TGCGGCCGGACCAGGATCCCGCCCTGCTCATAGCTCTCCATCGCCGCCCAGGTGATCTCGAGCGCCGCCAGCGCGTCTCGCCCGGAGCCGCGGACCTGCTCGAGCGGCACGCCGTTGCTGATGTCCTCCAGCCACGCATGGATGCGATGGTTGAAGGTCAGCCCGAAGTCGGCGGTGCCGGACTCGTAGACCTCGCCCGCCGCGCCGGCATTCGGTTGGGGCGCCTTCCACCAGGTCAGCTTCTCGATGCAGTTCTCGATGCAGAAGGTGCCCTTGGTGCCGGCCACCTCGACGCTCCACCAGCCGCCCAGGCCGTAGGTGCAGTCGCCACGCTGGCTGAGCAGGTAGCCCACCGCGCCGTTGGCGAAGCGGAGGTGGACGCTGGCGGTGGTGAGCATCACGTCGCCCGCGCGGCGCCGGAAGCCGGGCCGCTCGAGGAACGCCTGCACGTGCGTCACGTCGCCGCAGAGGTAGCGCATCACGCTCAGCGGGTGGGACAGGAAGGCCTTGAGGTGGAAGTAGGGGAAGCCCTTGACCATCCCGCCCGGCGCGTTGTAGCTCTCCGGCTCGGAGCCGTTGAAGCCCATCTTGCACAGGCAGTAGACCAGCTCGCCCACGTCGCCGTCGTCGAGGTGCTGCCGCGCGCGCTCGGCGGGCGGGCTGAAGTAGTGGTTGAGGTTGCAGCCCAGGTAGACGCCGCGCTCGGCGGCCTTGGCGACCATCTGGCGCGCCTCGCCCACGTCGCTGCTGAGCGGCTTCTCCACGAGCACATGCTTGCCGGCGTCCATCGCCTGCATGGCGGGCTCGAAGTGCCAGGAGCCGTTCTCGTAGCCGCCTGTGCAGACGTCGACGATGTCGAGGTCCGGCTCGCCGTCGAGCATGTCGGCGAGGGAGTAGTAGGGCCTGGCGCCGTACTTCTCGGCCCCGGCGTCGGCGCGCTCGGGGACGCGATCACAGATCGCCACCAGTTCGCCCAGCTCGTCCGCGGCGTACGCGGCGGCGTGGGGCTGGGCGATGTTGTTCATGCCAACGATGCCGATCTTGAGCGGCATTTGCGGCTCCTTCCGAGATCCTCCTCGGGCTCCCTCCCCGAGGTCGGGGAGGGAGCCCGAGGCAGAGACGATCAGCGCGCCCCGCACGCCTGCAGACAGGCCTGCATGTGCCCGCGGGTCTCGGCCGCGATCACGCAGCACTGCTCCACCGTGTAGTCCTTGGCCCCGATCACCTCGAGGTCCAGCGGGCCGGTGTAGCCATTCTCGTGGAGCACGCGGATGTAGCCCAACAGGTCGATGTCGCCGCGCCCGTTGGCCTGCATCTCGGGCTTGCCGGGCGACTGCTGGCGGCCCTTGCAGTCCCGGATGTGGACGTGCTTGACCCGCGCGATCACCGCGGCGATGGCCTCCACGGGGTTCTCGTCGGCGCGGTAGATGTGCGAGGGGTCCATGTCGATGCCGAATGCCGGCGAGGTGATCAGCTCCATCGCCCGCAGCGTGGTGGGCGTGTTGTGGATGCAGGCGCCGACGTGGGCCTTGACGCACAGCGTCACGCCGTAGCGGCCGGCCATGTCGGCCAGGCTGCCCAGCGACTCGACGGACTTCTGGAAACTCTCCTCGTCGCCGGTCTTGCCGCCCGGACCGCAGTTGACGATGGGGATGCCGATCTCGACCGCCGCCTGGAAGGCCGTCTCCATCCGCGCGGGGTCCTGCGAGGGCTGCTCCATGGCCAGCAGCTCCAGGCCGTAGTCGGCGGAGAGCTGCTTGATCCGGGGCGCCAGCTCCTGCCAGCGATCGAGCACCAGGTGCTCGCTCATCCCGTCGATCGCCGACAGCTCGATGCCGTCGTAGCCCGACATCGCCAGATACTTGAAGGCGGTCTCCAGGTCGTAACCGCCGAACAGCACGGAGTTGGCTCCGAGTTTCATGCAACGCCTCCTTGAGCGCGGTCCCCGGCGAACGATACGACTCACGGCCCGGTTTGGCAAGCCGCGTCCAGCTCGATCTCGAACAGCAGGTCGTGCCGGCAGACTACCGCGTGCGCCGGCACCACCGGCAGCGGCGGCAGCCCGCGCCGGCGCAGGTACTCGCCGAACCGCGGCAACTGCAGCATGTCCTGGAAGTAGACCACCCCGCGCACCGCGTCGGACCACGCCATCCCTCGGGATTCGAGGATCGCCTCCACCACGTCCATGGTCAGCTCGATCTGCCGGTCCACGTCGCCCTGGTGCGCCGACTGGCCGTCTGGCGCGATGCTCGCCGTGCCCGACACGATCAACTGCCGCCAGCCCGTGTGCTGCACCTCCACGGCGCGGCTGAAGCTGCTCCGGTAGGCGGTGGCCGGGCACTGCAGCGGCGAGTCGACCGGCACCACGCGCACACCGTCGCGCTTCGGGTGCATGGCGTAGAGCCCCGCCACCAGCGCCGCGCCGGACGGATTGCGCCCGCCGATGCCCGTGCTCGCGGGCACCACCCGGTCGAACACGCCGCGCTCGTCGAAGAACTGCGTGCGCGCCGCATTGAACTCGGGGTACCAGTCGAGCAGATGGTCGAGGAAGAGCCAGGTGCGGACGGTGTCGGCGAAGGTCATGCCCGCCAGCTCGAGCCCGTCTTCGAGCCGCTCGAAGACCTGCCGCGCCTGAGCGGGCCGGTCGCGGGTCAGGTCGTGCGGCAGGATCCCGCCGAGGTGGCAGTAGCGGGCGTCGTCGTCCTCGTGGATGGTGCCGATCACGCGGCCGTCGAGGCTGATGGGCTTCACCTCGCAGCCGGCCACGGCGTGGGTCTGGAAGCCGCCCAGGTGCTCGCCCGAGCAGGTGTCGCCCTGGACCCAGGTGAGCGGCCAGGCGAGGCAGGCCATCGCGGCGCCGGCCTCGGCGTGGTAGCGCACGCCGCCGAAGACCCACTCCGTTGCCACCTGCCCGAGCCGCGGTGAGATCGGCTGGTAGACCGACAGGAACTCGGGACCGAAGCCGGTCACGCTGACCCAGTGGCGCTCGATCCCGCCCGCGCGGAGGGTCACAACGTCGACCAGGTCATCCGCCGTGCGCGCTGTGAACATCCGTGTCGTGAACTCCCGGATCGAGTGGCCTGCCGGCCACCCCTACCATCCTACCCGGCCTGCGCCGAGGATACACCCTCCGC
>JACPDV010000465.1 GCA_016183835.1 Armatimonadota bacterium | reverse complement strand
ACCCCGAACGTGTCCTCGCCCGTGCTGCGCCGCACGTCGTAGTCGAGGGTCACCGCCCCGTCCGAACTGCGCCAGCGGGTGGTCTCGGTGGTAAACGGGAAGTCGAGGGCCGGCTTGCCGTCCACCGCCAGGCTGAAGTGCCCGCCGTCCGGCTGCGAGCGCCAGCCGATGGCGCCGGCGAAGACGAAGGTCACCCTGTAGTGCGCCCAGTCGGCCGGCGCCGGGGCCGTCTGCCAGGCCAGACGCTGCTTCCCGTCGGTCTGCCGGACGACGTAGACGGGCACGTCGTCCTCGCGCCAGGTCATCCAGCGCGTCTCGCCCTCGGTGCACGCCACCACCTGACCGAAGCCCTCCAGCCACGTCTCCGAGGGCGGCAGGCTGAACTCGCCGATCCGCTCGCGGAGCCAGTCGGCCGGCAGCGTGCCGTTGGGCTGGAACTCGGGACCGGCGGCGTAGCGTGTGAGGCATACGTACATCCACTCGGCCGCCGGATCCGCGGCGCGGGCGGTGGGCGAGAGGTTGAACGTGCTGAAGAGGAGCCGCCCCTGCCCCACGCGCGCCTCGAACAGGTACGCCTTCCGCCGCATCCGCCACGGCACGTCGAGGCACCAGACGATCGGCTCCAGGCCGCCCGGCACGTCATCGAGCATCACCACCGGCCGGCCGTTGAGCAGGTTGTACGCCTGCAGGTCGCCGTAGCCGTCGGCGGGGAAGCCGCGCAGCGCCGGGTGGTCGAGGAACAGGTTGCCGAAGGAGTGATCGCCGCTGTCGTCGCCCTTCCACCAGGCGGGCTTGAAGGGCGCGTTGAGGAACGGGAACGGCCGCGCATCGCCGGCGATCACCACCGTCGCGCCCGCGGCCAGGCGGTCCAGGAGCGGCCGGCTGAGCCTGGAGCGAACGACCACACCGGCCGGCGCCGGCGGCACGGGTGGAAAGACCCAGATCGGCCATCCGTTGCGCACCGGCCCGGCGGCGGCGGACAGCTCAAGCCGCGCCGGCGCTTTCCGGGTGGGTGCGGTCAGCGTGCCGGTCCACGGGCCGATCACACCGCGCCCGCCGACCGCCTGCGGCGGCTTGAGGGTGGCCGAGGCGCGGCCCAGGCTGACGCGCACCTCGCGCAAGAGCGCCGCATCGCGGGGCCGTAAGTCGGAGAGGAACAGCCGCAGCGGGATCGCCTCGCCGCAGCGGTAGCTGACCCGCTCGCGGTCGCAGAGCAACACCGCCGGGGCGATGAACTGCCGCGCGGCGGCCGGGGTGATGGCCCGCGCCTCGTCGAACTGGTTGACGAACCCGCTGCGCTGGGTCCAGTAGTCGCGGAACAGCCACTGGTGGTGGCCGTCGATGATCGGGTTCAGCCGCACCGCCTCCAGGTTGAGCTTGAGCAGACTGGCCTGCAGCCGGCGGGAGGCCGAGAGCATCGCCGGCAGCCGCTGCTCCAGCCCCTGCTGCTTCACCGCGTCGCGCATCTGCTCCAGCCAGAATGGTCTGATCCCGCCGTCATACTTGGGGATGTCGGCCGGGTCGGGCAGGACCGAGATGTTGCTCATCTCGTGCACGATCAGCGGGCGCGGCGTGTCCTTCACCGCATACTTGCCGCGCGACGCGCCCCACGGCAGGACGCCCTCGTTGAACTGCACCGAGTGGTAGTCGAGCGACGGCCGGGCCGTGCCGGCGCCCATGCCGTCGGTGTCGATCACCGGCCGCGTGGGGTCGAGCGCCTTGGCCAGGTCGTAGAGCTCCTGCCCCAGGTCGAAGCCCTGCCACTGCTCGTTGCCCATGCACCAGCCGAAGACGCTCGGGTGGTTGCGCATCTGCCGGATGCAGTCGCTCCACACCTGCCGGTAGAGCTTGCGCCCCTCGGCGGTCGCGGCGCGGAAGAACTGCTCGTAGGCGATGGGCAGCTCGGGCTGGACGAACATGCCCACCTCGTCGGCGGCGCGGAGGTACGACTCGCTGAGCATGGTGGAGTGGTGCCGGACGCCGTTGAAGCCGAACTCCTTCCGCCGCCGCAGGTAGCGGCGCCAGGACTCGACGGAGGCGGGGGCGGCGATCTCGCGGGGGAAGGTGTAGTCGTCGCCGTAGCCGCGGAGGAAGAAGCGGTCGCCGTTGAGCCGGAAGCCGTCTGGCGTGGCCTCGAGGCGGCGCAGGCCGAAGCGCACGTCGAGCCGGTCGAGCACCGTCCCACCGCGCCGCAGAGTCACCTCGGCGGTGAGGAGGTGCGGATCGTCCGGGGTCCAGAGGGGCGCACCGGGCAACGCGAGCTCGACCGCCGCCTCGGTCTGCCCGGCGGGGATGCCGACGGTGGCGTCCGCGAAGCCGCCCACCCGGCAGGCCAGCCTGGACGCGCCGGCGCCGGCCAGGGCGACCTTCACCGTCACCCGCCGCCGCGCGGGATCCGGGATGGCGAAGGCGTCGTCGATCCAGCCGTCGCCGGTGGCCTCAAGCCCGACGTGTTCGTAGATCCCACCCCAGGTGAGGTCCATGTAGTCGATCAGGTCGAAGGCGCCCACCAGCGGATCGCGCGCCGCGTCGCGGCGGCTGTCCACGGCGAGGACGATCCGCTGCACCTCGCCCGGCACGAGCGCGGGCGTTAGGTCGAGGCGGAAGGCGGTGGGATAGCCCAGGTGCTCGCCCACAGGCCGGCCGTTGCACCAGGCCCGCGCGGAGCGGTGCACGCCGCCCACGGTCAGCCACACGCGTTTGCCGCGCCAGCCGGCGGGCAGCCGCACCACTCGTCGGTACCAGCCGATCCCGACGGCGTTGTGCCGCATCTTGTCGTTCGGGGCACCGACGCCTTGCGCGTCCCAGCAGCCGGGGACCTGGAGGTGGCGGTCGAAGGGTCTGCCCGGCTCGAACCAGCGCTCGGCCTCGCCCCGCCCATCGGCGTCGAAGCGGAACTCCCAGCGGCCGTCGAGGCTAAGGGCGTCGGGACGTTGGGCGCAGGCAGCGGAGAGTGCGATGAGGAGCGGTAGGGCCGAACGCATGCCAGCTCTCGTTCGGCGGCCATTGTAGCCGATCCGCAGGACCCGGCGGGTTCAGGCTGCGGGCAGGAGATCCCGCAGCGGCTCGAGGCTGCGCTCGAGCAAGTCGCGGTTGACGCCGTTCTCGGACGGTACCGGGACGAGCGGCGCGAGGAAGTTCCAGCGCTGCAGGTAGCCGTAGACCACCATACCAATGATCTTGCCGCTCTCTTCAGAGGTGAGCAATCGGAAGCCCTGATCTTCATCGCTGAGCGCTGCCGCTTCGCTCCACGTATCCGTCAGCCTCACGGAAAGCACATCGTTGTGAGGGTTGTAGATGTAGGAGAGCGTGTCGGCGATGGTGCCCCGGAGGCTATCGGGCGAAACCGCGTCGATGTCCGGGCGTGGGCGGTACGGTAGGATCCGCTCCTCGATCGTGCCGTCCGGGTGCTCGATGTGCACGACGATCGGCTCGCAGGGGTTCGGCCGCGAATGCAGTCCCACCACGCCATGCGAGAAGTCGACTTCTGCCGGCATGTCGTCCAGGTCGTCAGCGACGGGATGCTTCGTCATGGTCTCGCCCCTCACGATTGGAGGCGCAGCGACAACCGATGGTCCTGGTCGTAGCGCCACGTTCAGTATACCACACCGTCAGCAGTCGGCCCGCCGCGGACACTCCGGTAGCCAGCCAGCGGCCCTCGCACTCGGCATGCTCCGAGTCGAAGACGCTCACCAGCAATGGATCGTCGAAGACCGTTCTGGCCTCGTCGAACGAGACACCGTGCTTGGCCAGGTTGCTCTCGGCTTTGACAGGATCCCAGTCGTACTCCGGCCTCATGGATACGGCACCGTCCCCTCGGTCGCACCGAGCATAGCAGATCCACCGGATTTGGGCCAAGATCGGTAGCGAGCCGGCCCGGGTCGTTGCCCGCCGACCGCCTTGCCGTGCCATCGCGCCGTTGGTATACTCCGCCGTGCCGCTCCCGGAGCTTCTCCCGATGTCCCGCGGTCGCTGTGGCGTCGTCCTCTTGCTCGGCCTGGCCGCGCCTCTTGTCGCCGCGACGCGCGTCGAGATGCCCGTCTTCGAGGGCGGCGAGGGGATGGACTTCTTCTTCGACTGCGCCCGCGCCTACGAACGGGCCAGGCCGGGCACCGAGATCGACCTCTCCGGCGATCCGCGGATCGCCGACAAGGCGCGGGTGCGCGTGCTCGAGGGCACCTTCCCCGAGGTCACCAACGCCGGCCTCAACTACTGGGCGCTGATCAAGCACGGCGACGTGCTGCCGCTCGACGAGTTCCTCGACAAGCCGAACTGGGAGGGCGACCGCACCTGGCGGCAGAGCTTCTTCCCGGGCAGCCTCGACCGCTATCAGTACAAGGGCAAGGTCTACGGCCTGCCGCTCGCTTCGTTCGTGCAGTGCCTCTGGTACAACAAGCGGATGTTCAGGGAGCACGGCTGGGCGCCGCCCGCCACCTGGCCCGAACTGCTCAGCCTGTGCGGCCGGATCAAGGACGCCGGCATCGCGCCGATGGCCTTTCAGGGGCAGTACCACGGCTACGCGATGATGCTCATCGACGGCGCCTACTACTCCCAGGTGGGCCGCGCGAGGTTCGACGCGCAGAAGAACCTCGAGCCCGGCAGCTTCGACAACCCCGAACTGCGGAAGGCCCTGGAGCTGGTCGGCGAACTGGCCACGCAGTACTTCCAGCCGGGCGCGATGGGGATGAGCCACACGCAGGCGCAGACCGAGTTCTTCCTCGGCCACACCGCGATGATCCCTTGCGGCTCGTGGCTGAAGAGCGAGATGCTGGGCAAGATCCCGGCCGGCTTCAAGATGGGCGCGTTCAACTTCCCGGTGGTGCCCGGTGGCATGGGCGACCCGACCGCCATCAACACGGTGGCCGGCTACTACTTCGTCTTCCGCAAGAGCCAACACCCCCGCGAGGGCGTGGACTTCCTCCGCTTCATGACCTCGCGCGAACAGGCCGGGAGGTTCTGCCGCAGCCGTGACATCCCGGTCGCCGTGCAGGGCGTGAACGAGCAGAACCTGTCCGCCGACGTGCAGGACCTGGCGGCAATCATCAAGGCCGCGGGGACCAGCTACGGCCAGGTGCCCGGCGAGGGCTATCCGGAGATGGACCAGTACTGGACCGACGCGCGGTTCGGGATCCTCACCGGCAAGATCACGCCCGAGCAGGCCTGCCGGGACCTGGAAGAAGCCGCCGGGGCGGTGCGCGAGCGGAAGGCCGACCCCGACCGGGTCACCGTGCGCCACGTCGCCAAGCCGGCGACCCTCCTGGCCCTCCTCCTCGCCGCCGCGGTGTACTGGCTGGTCACCACGCTTCGCGCGCTGCGGCAGCGCAGGGCCCGCGCCGGGATCGAACGAACGGGGCTGGTGCGGCTGAGCCTGCCCAACGTGCTCCTCTTCGTCGGCCCGGCGGTGCTGCTCTACACGATCCTCGTGGTGGTGCCGTGCCTGCGCAGCTTCGCCTGGTGCGTGCACGAGTGGGACGGCCTGACCACCATGCGCTATGTCGGCCTGCTCTACTTCCGGCGCCTCCTCTTCGAGGACGACGCCTTCTGGACGGCGCTGCGCAACAACCTCTTCCTGATGATCGTGGTGCCGCTGTTCGTGCTCCCGCTGTCGCTCTTCCTGGCCGCCTGCCTGAGCCACGGCGTGCGCGGCTCACGGCTCTTCCGGGTCTGCTTCTTCTTCCCCAACATCCTCGGCGCGGTGGCCACCACTCTGCTCTGGATGCACCTCTACAACCCCAAGGGCGGCCCGGTGAACGCCGCCGTGGTGGGCCTGGGCAAGGGGCTCACGGCCGCGCACCTGGGCGGGCTGGGGCACTTGCTGACCGGCTTCGACGGCTTCACCTGGCTCTCGCCCGACCACCTCTACTGGGCCCTGATCCCGATGTCGGGGTGGGGCGCGTGCGGGTTCAACATGGTGCTCTTCCTGGCGGCCATGGAGAGCATCCCGCAGAGCATCTACGAAGCCGCCGATCTCGACGGCGCCACGCCCTGGCAGAAGTTCTGGCACCTCACCGTGCCACTGATCTGGGACGTGTTGTCCATCAGCATCGTCTTCATGGTGATCGGCGGGATGAAGGCGTTCGAGAGCATCTGGCTGCTGACGCAGTCCATGTTCACCGAGTTCAAGGTCGGCGAGGCGACGGCGATCGGCGTGCCCTTGTTCCTGATGGTCTTCCTCGGCACCGCCGCCACGCTGCGGTTGATGAAGCGCGAAACGGTGGAGATGTAGATGGCGGCACACCGCTCACACCAGAGGTTCTCCCCGACCGGCGCGATGGTCTATGCCGCGCTGCTCGGCTACCTGGCGATGGTCGTCTTCCCGATGATCTGGCTGCTTTACACGTCGCTGAAGACGGACAAGGACATCTTCCTCTACCCCTTCCAGCTCCCCGCGCTGAACCACCTGCAATGGTCCAACTTCGGCAACGCCTGGACCAAGGGGCACTTCGGCGACTACGTCCTCAACAGCGTGATCCTCACCGTCTCCACCGTGGCCGTGACGCTGCTCGTGGCGGCGATGGCGGCCTATGCGCTGGCGCGATTCCGCTTCGCCGGCGACCGGCCCCTCACGTGGTACTTCATCGCCGGCCTGATGGTCCCGCTCCAACTGGCCATCGTGCCGCTCTTCTTCCAGCTCAAGGCCTTCCACTTCTTGAATTCGCTGTGGGGCCTCCTGACCGTCTACGTGGCCTTAGGCATGCCGTTCGCCATCTTCGTCATGACCGGCTTCTTCAAGTCGCTCCCGGCCGGCCTGCACGAGTCGGCGCTGATGGACGGCGCCGGTGAGATGCGTGCTTTCTGGCAGATCATGCTCCCGCTGGCCCGGCCGGGGCTGATCACCGTGGGCATCTTCTCGTTCCTGGGCACCTGGAACGAGTTCTTCATGGCTTTCATGTTTCTCTCCGGGCAGGGCTCGGAGCGGATTCGCACGCTGCCGCTGGGGCTGGCCAACATCACCATCGTCAGCCAGTATCGCAGCGACTGGGGCATGGCCTTCGCCGGGCTGGTGCTGGTGATGCTGCCTGCGCTGGCGGTCTACGCGCTCCTGCAGCAGCACCTGACCAAGGGGATTACGCTGGGGGCGCTCAAGGGCTGAGCGACGGAGGTGCGTGGATGGTCTCAACCGAGAGTGTCGCCTACCTGCGGATGCTGCGCGAGACGCCGGCGTTCGGCGAGACGGGTTTCGACCTGGAGGAGCTCCGCCTGGGCATGGGCACGCGGCGCGAGCCCGCTGACCCGGCCGTCGAGTGCCGGCGGGTCGATGCCGGCGGCGTGCCTGGCGAGTGGGTCCTGGCGCCCGGCGCGGATCCGGACGTGCGGCTGCTCTACCTTCACGGCGGCGGGTTCGTCTCCGGCTGCGCCGGCTTCTACCTGGCGATGGCCGCGCACTTGTCCAAGGCGGCGGGCTGCGCGGTGCTCCTCCCCGACTACCGGCCCGCGCCGGAGCACCGCTTCCCCGCCGGGCTGGAGGACTGCGTTACGGCGCACGGCTGGCTGTCCGCGAACGGGCCGGACGGACCGAAGCCGGCGCGGGCCACGTTCATCGGCGGCGACTCCGCCGGCGGCGGGCTGACCCTCTCCACGCTGCTGCTCCTGCGCGATCGCGGGCTGCCGCTGCCGCGGGCGGCGGTGCCCATCTCGCCCTTCGCCGACCTCACGCTGTCGGGCGAGTCGCTCCGCTCCCAGGCCGATCTGGACCCCATCATGCACCCGCGCTGCCTGCCTGACTTCGTCGGCCTTTACCTCGGCGAGCAGGACGCGCGCGCGCCGCTCGCCTCACCCGTCCTCGCCGACTACACCGGTCTCCCGCCGCTCCTGATCCAGGTGGGCCAGTTCGAGATCATCCGCGACGACAGCGTCCGGGCCGCGGCCCAGGCGCGGGCGGACGGGGTGGCGGTGACGCTGGAGGTATGGGAGGGCATGTTCCACGTCTTCCAGTCGCATGAGCCGCTCCTGCCCGAGGCGCAAGAAGCAGTCGAGCATATCGGCGAGTTCATCCGGTCGGCCTGACCGCGCTGCTCTGCCGCTCGGCGCCGGCCAGCCACTCCTCGCTGATCTCCACCCCCCAGCCCGGCCCATCCGGTATCGCCACGCAGCCGTCGTGGCACACCAGCCCCGGCTCGAACAGCCCCTCGGTCCAGCCGCTCGGCTCGATGCTGAACTCCACGTACCGCCCGGCGTTCGGGATCGCGCCCATCAGGTGCAGCGCGAAGACGGTCACCAGCGAATGGTTCGCCGAGTGCGGCACGCAAGCCAGCCCGGCCTCGGCCGCCATCTCCGCCACCGCCAGCGAGCGAGTCAGCCCGCCCAGGTAACAGACGTCCGGCTGCACCACGTCCACCGCGCGCATGTGGATCATGCGCCGCCACTGCGCCAACTCGCAGTCCTGCTCGCCGCCGGCCACGTCCACGTCCAGCGCCGCGGCGACCTCGGCCGTCCACTCCAGCTCCCAGTAGGGGCACGGCTCCTCGAAGTGCACCACGCCGTTCTGCTCCAGCATCCGCCCGACCTCGATGGCGCGGCCGGGCGTGTAGCAGCTATTGCCGTCCACCAGCAGCTTCACGCCGTCGCCCACGGCACTGCGAACGGCTGGCACCAGCGCCTCGGTGCGGCCGGGCCACTCGTCCTGATCGTGCCCGCAGACCTTGCCCACGCGGAGCTTGAACGCGGTGTAGCCGAGTTCGTCGCGCAGCCGGGCCAGCCGCTCGGCCTCGGCCTCGGGTTGGATGTCGCGCCGCATGCTGGAGGTCTCCTCGCTCACCCGCTGGTTGAGGGCGGGGAGATCGTCGGCGTCGCGGCCGAGCACGAGCGGCGCCACCTGCCGGTGGAGCACGATGGTGCTGATGTCGGCGTGGAACGGCGCGAGCTGCCCCCAGCCATCCCCCTCGTCGGTGCGGACGCGGGTCAGGCTGAGCTGGCCCTTCAGATAGGAATCGATCGACAGGATCTTCACAGCAGCCACTCCTACGGGATCGCGATCTTCCACCTCTGCTCGGCCCGGCCGGCGTCGGTCGTCACCTGGATCACCACCTCGCCCTCCCCCGTCTCCGCCACGCCGCTCAGTCTGCCCGTCGCCGGGTCCAGCTTCAGCCACGCCGGACCGGAGACCAGCCTCCAGACAGGGTACTCCTTCTGCCAGTACCCCGGCGTATACGCCTCGCGGCAGGCCAGGTGCCCATCGCTGGCGATGGTCGCCGGCTCGTAGTGGTACTCCTCCCCGGCCTACGCCGTGGCCGGGGGCGTCGTGTGGATGA
>JACPDV010000448.1 GCA_016183835.1 Armatimonadota bacterium | reverse complement strand
CCCATTGAGCTGGCCGCCGAGGAAGCGCTCCACGTCGCGCGGGTCGAGGCAGTCGGGTCCGTTGCGGAGCGGGTCGGTGGCCTGAAGCAGGTCGCCCACGCGGCAGGAGGGTGCGGCCGCGGCGCGCTGCGGCTGCGGGGCTCTCGGGCTCTGGCTGGAGTGGCTGGGGTGCATGATGGCTTACTCGCGGAGCAGATTGGCCAGGCGGGTGGACCAGACCCGCGCGAGGAGCGCGTCGGGCGTGGCGGTCTCGAGATCGCCGGGCACGTTGGGTCCCACGCCGAGGTAGGAGAGCGGGGTCAGGTGGCGCCAGGCCAGGTCGACCAGGCCGCCGGGCTCGACGCTCTCGTCGAGCTTGGTCACCACCACGCCGCGCAGCGGCAGGGCCTTTCTGAACCCGTCCACGATGTGGGCCAGGTCCGCGGCGCGGAGCGTCGCGCTGACGACCAGGTGGATCTCGTCGGGCTCCACGGCGATCAGCATGTCGACCAGGTCGCTCCAGTCGGGGTCGCGGCCGGGCATGGCGGCGGCGGTGTCGAGGAGCACGACGTCGCTGTTGCGGCGGGCCAGCTCGATCCGCTGCGAGGCCTCGGCCGGGGGGCGGATGGCGCTGGTGGGGAGCTGCATCAGGTCGCCCACGGCGCGGATCTGCTCGAACGTGCCGACCCGCTTGGTGTCGGAGCTGCAGAGCACTACGCGGGCGTGCTGGACGAGGGCGAAGTGCGCGGCGAGCTTGGCCAGGGTGGTGGTCTTGCCGACCCCGCTCGGCCCCACCAGGGCGACCACCTTGGGCCCGCCGCCCAGCTCGACTTCGCCGGTGCACTGGAAGCTGTCGAGAAGCGCCTCGCTGACCGACTTGCCCTCGGCGGCGGCGACCACCTCCGCGGCCACGTCGGCGCGCACACCGAGGTCGAGGAGCGCCCGCAGCCGCGGCGCGGGGGCCTGAGCGGCCTTCTCCTCGCGAGCGCGGGCCAGCTCGTCCACCTTCTCCTCGAGCCGGGCAATGGAGGCGTTGACGTCGGTCCACAGGGCCATTGCCAGCTCGCCGGTGTCGCTGGCGACGTCGAGGATGTCGTCCATCAGCGGGTCGGCGTCGGTGGCGGGCGGCTCGGCGAGGGCTACCGCGGGGCCGTGCCCGTTGGTGGCGGGCGGCTCGAGGCCGGCGCCGTTGGCGTGGGCTTCGAGCGCCTGCTTGAGCGCCAGCGCGCGGGAGGCGAGCGGCTCGACGCCGGCGCCGTTGGCGGCCGGGGCCGGCTCGCCCTCGTCGCGGATCCCCGCCCAGACCTCGACCTTCGGCCGGCTGAGGAGCCGCTTGAGGCCACTCGGGCTGCGCCAGCGGGTGTGGAGCACCACGGCGTCGCTGCCGAGCTCCTCGCGGATGTGGGCGATCACCTCGTGGACGTACTGTCCCTCGTAGCGTTTGATCTTCATTCGGGTAGCACCGTGACCATGCCGAGGGTCTTCAGCCGGGCGGCGGTCTCGGCCACTTCGTCGTAGGCGAGGACCACCAGGCGGCTGAGGAACTTGCGGGTCAGCCGGCGCAGCGGGAGCCGCACGCGGCTGGAGCAGATCAGGATCGGGTTGTGGCCGTCGGCGGCGGCGGCCTCGACCTGCCGGCCGAGGGAGTCGATGAAGCCTTGCATCAGATTCGGCGGGAGCTGGAGCTGGGCGCCGAAGGCGGTCTCACCGATGGCGTCGGCCAGCCGGCGCTCGAGGGCGGGGTCGAGCACCATGGCGGGCAGCTCGCCCTCCACCAGGAGCGGGGCGACCACGGTCCGGGCCAGGCGCCGGCGCGTGTACTCGGTCATCTCGTCGAGCGACTGCGTGCGCGCGGCGGCCTCGCCGAGGGCCTCGAGGATGGTAACGATGTCGCGCACCGGCACGCGCTCCTCGAGCAGGTTCTGAAGCACGGTCTGGAGGGCGGCCTTGGACACCACCTCGGGCACCAGGTCGTCCACCACCGCGGCGTGCTCGGCCTTGGCGACATCCAGGATCTGGGCCAGCTCCTGGCGGGTGAGGAGCTGCGCGGCGTGGGCCTTGAGCGCCTCGGAGAGGTGGGTGACGCAGACCGTCGCGGCGTCTATCACGATGTAGCCGCGGCGCTGCGCCTCGCCGCGCTGCTCCGGCGTGATCCAGGTGGCGGGCAGGCCGAAGGTCGGGTCGAGCACGTGGTCGCCGTCGAGCGGCTGCGACACGTTGCCGCCGTTGAGGGCGAGGAAGAAGCGGGGGAGGATCTCGCCGCGGGCAACCTCCACGCCGCGCATGCGGAGGACGTAACCGTTCGGGTTCATGGTCACGTTGTCGCGCACGCGGACCGGCGGGACGAGCAGGCCCATCTCCTGGGCGAGGCTCTTGCGCAGGCCGGTGATGCGTTCCAGGAGCTGCCCGCCTTCGCTCTTCATGGCCAGCGGCACGAGCCCGTAGCCGACCTCCAGCTCGAGGGTGTCGAGAGGCAGGTGCTGGCGGGTGTCTTCCGCGGCCGGCGTCGCGCCGCCGTCGGCGGCCGCGGCCGTGCCGGTGCGGAGGGCCTCGCGCTCGACCTTGCGATAGGCGTGGCGGGCGAGCAGGGCGAGCCCGCCGCCGAGCGCCAGGAGCGGGAGGGTGGGGAGCCCGGGGAGCAGGCCGAGGACACAGCACCCGGCAGCCGCGGCGGCGAGCGCCTCGGGGCGGTTGGTGATCTGCGTCAGCAGCTCGCCGCTGAGGTTCTGCTCGCTGGCCGCACGGGTCACCACCAGGCCCGAGGCCACGCTCATCAGCAGGCCGGGGATCTGGATCACGAGGCCCTGCCCGACGGTCAGCAGGGCGTAGGTCTGGAGCGACTCGGCGGGCGACATGCCAAGCTGCGCCACGCCAATCACCACTCCGCCGAGGATGTTGATGGTGGTGACGATCAGGGCGGCGATGCCGTCGCCGCGAACGAACTTGCTGGCGCCGTCCATGGCGCCGTAGAAGTCGGCCTCGGAGCTGATCTTGCGGCGGCGGCGGCGGGCCTCGTCCTCGGTGATGATGCCGGCGTTGAGGTCGGCGTCGATGGCCATCTGCTTGCCCGGCATGGCGTCCAGGGTGAACCGCGCGACCACCTCGGCGGTGCGGGTGGTGCCGCCGGTGACGACAATGAACTGCACCACCTCGAGGATGGCGCGGGTCACCGAGAGCGAGAGAGCCAGCCGGTAGAGGGCGGTGAAGAGCAGGAGCGAGGGGAAGACGGAGAACTCGAGCGGGTCGGTGAGGTAGGTGGTGGCGAGCAGCACGGACATGCTGAGCGCCAGGTTGAAGACCAGCATCAGGTCGATCACGGGAGTGGGGAGCGGGAGCACCAGGAGGACGACGATGCCGATGGCGGCGGCGGCCATCGGGATCTCGGTCCGGCTCGCGAGGAACTTGAGCAGGTTGGGCTTGCCCTGGATTGGCGCGACGGCCGCACTCATGATCGCCGATGTCTCCCGGATCCACCATTAAGCGGGCTTGAGTCCAGCCCGCCTCCCCTTATGGTGCCAAGCGGAGGGGGCACGGGGAATAGACCGGATGGGCCATTTCGGGCGAGTCGGGCGCGGCGATTCGAGCGGTTCTGCGGCGTTCGGGGGGCTTAGGCCGGCTCAGCGCCCCGGGGCGCCGGGGAGCTGCCTGCCGGTGAGGCGGTAGACATACGCCAGAACTTCGGCCACCGCGGCGTACAGTTCGGGCGGCACGGCGTCGCCCACGTCGCAGGCGGAGAAGAGGGCGCGGGCGAGGGGTGGGTTCTCGACGAGCGGCACGCGGCTCTCGCGGGCGATCTCGCGGATCTTGAGGGCGGTCAGGCGCTGCCCGGTGGCGACCACCTCGGGCGCCTGGTCGTGGGCGGGGTCGTAGCGCAGCGCCACGGCGTAGTGGGTCGGGTTGGTAACCACCACGGTGGCGGTGCGGACGGCCTGCATCATCCGCCCGCGGAGCATCTGGCGCATCTTGCGGCGGATGGCGCCGCGGACCTCGGGCGCCAGCTCGCTCTGCCGCATCTCGTCGCGGATCTCCTGGCGCGACATGCGCAGGCTCATCTCGTAGGTGTAGCGCTGGTAGGCGTAGTCGGCGGCGGCAATCACCGTCAGCGCGCCGATGGTGCGCCAGAAGAGCTGATCGAGCAGCCCCGCGGCGAAGCGCCCGGCTTCCTGCAGCGACATCTCGCTCATCATCAGGATCTGCGGGTAGTTGTGCCGTAGCCAGGCGCACACCACCCAGCTCACGAACCCGACCTTGCAGAGCGCCTTGACCAGCTCCGCCAGCGACTGGGTCGAGGCCATCCGCTTCAGCCCCTGCCCCGGGTTGAGCTTGCTCGGGTCCCACTTCAGCCCCTGGCCGCTCAGCATTGGCCCGGTCTGACCCACGTTGGCGATCAGCGCCGCCACGCCCACGGCCACCAGGAGCGGGACGAGGATGCTCGCCAGGGCGGTCATGACGTAGATCGGCACTTCGTCGATGGTCGACATCCGGTCGGGCTGCAGCGCGGTGGTGAGGTAGAAGCCCGCCTGCTCCGTGAACAGCGACCAGAACCGCGGCGCCGCGGCGCGGACGCTGAGGTAGCCGGCGGTCAGCACGGCCACGGAGATCACCTCGCGGCTCTTGCAGACCTGCCCCTTCTTCCGCGCGTCTTCGCGCTTTTTGGGGGTTGCGGGCTCGGTCCGATCGTCCAGGAGGCCCATCAGTGCACCAACTTCAGCAGCGCCAGGGAGCTGTCGCCGAGGATCTGGAGGAGCCGCCCGAGGAGCGCCGCGAGCGCCGGGAGCGTGAGCCAGAGGGTGCCCAGACCGACCAGGATCTTGACCGGCACCGCCGCCAGGAAGACGTTCATCTGCGGGAACACCCGCCCGATGATGCCCATCGCCACATCGATCAGGAGCAGGACCATGACCGTGGGCAGCGCGAGCTGGAGCGCGATGGCGACGAACTCGCTGAACATCGTGATCAATCCCACCAGCACCTGCGGGGCCGGCGTGGCCCCGCCGAGGGGGATCATCTCCAGGCTGTGCCCCAGCGCGGAGAGGAGCAGGTGGTGCCCGTTCAGCTCCAGGAAGAGCAGCAGCATGAGGGTGTTGAGGAACTGGCCCAGCACGCTCAGGCTGCTGTCGGTGGAGGGGTTGACCAGCTCGACGAACGAGAGGCCGGTCTGGTAGTCGATGGCCTGCACCGCGAACTGGAAGGCACCCACCATGAGCCGCGCGAGGAAGCCGATGGCCACGCCCACGGCAAACTCGCAGCCGGCGGCCAGGCCGAAGGCGATGACGCTGAGATCGGGCAGCGACGGGCCGTGGGCGAGCGGGAGGAGCAGCCAACCGACCAGCATCGACAGGCCGGCGCGGGTCTGCCAGGGGACGCTGCGCTCGCCGAACAGCGGGATGGAGGTGAACAGCCCGAAGACCCGCAAGGTCACCAACAGGTAGGCATTGAAGAGCTGCGCGCTGAGGTGGAAGAGGTCCACTGGCATGGCGTCACCGGATCAGGTCGGGGAAGCCGGTGAAGAGCCGCTGCGTGAAGGCCAGCATGGTGGACATCAGCCACGGCCCGCAGACCACCATGGCGAGGAACACCGCCACGATCTTGGGCACGAAGGTGAGGGTCATCTCCTGCACCTGCGTGGCGGCCTGGAGGACCGAGATCAGAACGCCCACCACGAGCGCCACGAGAAGCGGCGGCCCCATCAGGAGCAGCATGGTGGCCATCGTGTCCCGGCCGATCTGCAGCACCACCTGATCGTTCACGCGCGATCGCCTTTCGGGTTAGGAGAAGCTCTGCGCCAGGCCGCGCAGGACCAGATGCCAGCCGTCCACGAGGACGAACAGGAGCAGCTTGAACGGCAGCGAGATGACCACCGGCGGGAGCAT
>JACPDV010000447.1 GCA_016183835.1 Armatimonadota bacterium | reverse complement strand
TGGACGAGGTCCACCTGCTGGCGGCGGCGCGGTATGTGGAGCTGAACCCGGTGCGGGCGGAGCTGGTGGCGGCGGCGGCGGGGTATCCGTGGAGCAGCGCGGCGGCGCACCTGGCCGGGCAGGACGACGAGTTGGTGCAGGCGAAGGCGATGCTGGAGCGGGTGCCGGCGTGGGGGGCATTCCTCAGGTCGCCGTGGCCGCAGGACGCCTGGGAGGTGCTGCGGAAGCATGAACGCACGGGGCGGCCGGCGGGGAGTGCGGAGTTTGTGGCGGGGCTGGAGGCGGAGCTGGGGCGGATCCTAAGCCCGCGGCCGGCGGGGCGGAGGAAGCGGGAGGAGGGGTAATATGTATGGTGTCCCCGGACTCTTCGATTGATGCAGTTGGTCAGCGCGGGTTCTGGCGTCGTGTCCTGGATGGCGGCGCGAGCGCTGGGGCACCAGCGCTCCAAGGCGGGTCTGGCCGCGATCGCCGCTCAACTGGCGCAGACCGACGAGGACCAGATGCGTATTTCGTGTGTGTACGGCCTGGGCGCGAGCGGCGATGCGTCGATGGCGCCGGCGATCTTTGCCGCCGCCGCGGAAGGCAACTGGGAGGTGCGCTGGGCGGCGGCACAGGCGCTCGAAGCGTTGCGACACCCTGACGTAGCGACCCTGGTGGAGCAGTTACTCAGCGACGAGACGGTAGATTCGGAGGAGCGAGAGTGGCTTCCTGAGTGGCTGGCGAGGTTGCAGGCGCGCAGTCGCGGGCGCAGTCGCGGGACAATGCAGTCGCGGGACGCAGTCGCGGCAGTCGCGGGACACCATACGCATTTGCCAGTGTGACGGTCCGGCGGTCCGGGGACATCATATACATTAGCCGGTGCGAATGACAGTCGCGGGACCAGTCGCGGGACACCATACGCATTTGCCAGTGTGACGGTCCGGCGGTCCGGGGGCGGTCCGGGGACATCATATACATTAGCCGGTGCGAATGAGAACGGCGACCGGCCGCGAGTCACCAAGTGGGACTGATGGCGAATGGCCGTCAGATGAGCCAGTTCACCGACCGCTGCTGTCGGGCCGAGCGCGGATCTGTCGGCGGCAGACGATGAACCGGCGGAGCCGGAGGGCAGACTTGGCGGAACGGTGTCCCCGTCTCCAAGCGGGGCCGAAAACAGGAGGGCTGATTCGGATGAGCGAGCAACCGACAGACGGACCCGAGGGTGACGAGGACGAATCCAAGGACGAGCAGCCGGACGCCGCGGGCGGCGAGGCGGAGGACGGCGGTGCGGCGGGCGAACCGCTGCCCGAGCGCGTGACGGCGTACACGTATGACGACACGGGCCGGTTCGTGCTGCCCGGGCTACGGGTGAACCGCAAAACGCGGGTCAGGCATCTCTGCCGCGGACGCCAAAGCAGCCAGACCCGGTTTTCCCCGGCGCACGGGTTCAGGTGGGGTGGGTACGACAAGCCCTGCAACGCCTCGCCCGCCGCTTGACACCACCGCTCGCCTCACCCCACAATGGGCCGCCGGGGAGGTGCCCAGCTCTTTGCAGGCCCGTCGCTCGACTTACGCAGGGCTGTTCCTCGTCTCGCTGGCGACGCTGATGTACGAGGTGCTCCTGACCCGCATCTTCAGCGTCACCATGTGGTACCACTTCGCCTTCATGGCCGTCTCCGTCGCGCTCTTCGGCATGACCGTCGGCGCGCTCTGGATCTACCTCCTCCCCGGCTGGTTCCGCGCCGAGCGCACCCACCACCACCTCAGCGCCTTCGCCCTCCTCTTCGCGGCCACCGCCGTGGGCGGGCTGCTCACCCACCTGGCCATCCCCTTCGTCACCAACGCCAGCCTCGTCTCGCTGTGGGCCATCGGGCTGACCTACGCCGCGCTCAGCCTGCCCTTCGCTTGCAGCGGCGTGTGCGTCTGCCTGGCGCTGACCCGCTTCCCCGAGCGCGTCGGCAAGCTCTATGCCGCCGACCTGGCCGGCGCCGCCTGCGGCTGCCTGGCGCTCGTGCAGACCCTCGACGCCACCGACGGGCCCACCGCCGTGCTCGTGGTGGGGCTCTTCGCCGCCGCTTCGGGCGCCTGCTTCGCGCCGCCGCGCGGGCGGCTGCAACGCGTGGCCGGGCTGGCCACGCTGCTCTTCCTCGTCGCCGCCGTGGGGCACACCGTCCTGGTGGACCGCCACCACCCGCTTCTGCGCATCACCTGGGCCAAGGGCATCGCCGAGCCGAACGCGCTCTACGAGCGGTGGAACTCGTTCTCGCGAGTGCGCGTGGGCACCGAGGGCTCCAACCCTGAGCAGCCCTTTGGCTGGGGGCTCAGCCCGGTCTATCCCGCCGGCCGGCACGTGCGGCAGCTCGGGCTCGACATCGACGCCAACGCCTACACCGTGCTGACCCGCTACCGCGGCGACCCGCTCGAGCTCGACCACCTGCGCTACGACATCACCAACCTGCCACACTACCTCCGCCCGGCGGCGGACGTGCTGGTGGTGGGCGCCGGCGGTGGGCGTGACATCCTTTCGGCCCTCGCCTTCGGGCAGCGCTCGGTGCGGGCGGTGGAGATCAACGGCGCCATCGTCCAGGCGGTGAACCGCGTCTTCGGCGACTTCACCGGCCACCTCGACCGCGATCCGCGCGTGCGGATGGTCCACGACGAGGCCCGCAGCTACATCGCCCGCACCTCGGACCAGTTCGACATCCTTCAGATCTCGCTGATCGACACCTGGGCCGCCACCGCCGCCGGGGCCTTCGTGCTCTCGGAGAACTCGCTCTACACCGAGGAGGCGTGGACCTCGTTCCTCCGCCACCTGAAGCCCGGCGGGCTGCTCTCGATCTCGCGCTGGTACGACCGCGGGCGGCCCGCCGAGGTCTACCGCGCCACCGCCCTGGCCTGCGCCGCGCTACGCCGGATCGGCGTCACGGAGCCGCGCTCGCACCTCGCCATCGCCCGGCTGATGCTCGACAGCCAGGGGCGGGAAGTGCCCAACGGCGTGGGCACCCTGCTGGTCAGCCCCAGCCCGCTCACCCCGGCCGACGTGGCCGCGCTGCGCGACGTCTGCGGCCGGCTGCGGTTCGAGCTGGTGCTCGCCCCCGACTCCAGCGCCGACCCGGACCTGGAGCGGCTCACCTCCGCCGACGGACCCGCCTTCGAGCGCAGCTTCCCGCTCAACATCAGCGCGCCCACCGACGACTGCCCCTTCTTCTTCCATCAGCTCCGCTTCCGCGACCTGCTGACGTGGTACCGGCTCGATCTCACCGCCCACGCCGGGTTCAACCTGAAGGCGGTGTTCGTCCTCGGCTCGCTGCTGCTGATCGTGGGCGTGCTCACGCTGGCGGGGATCGTGGTGCCGCTGTGGCTGACCTCGGAGCGGGAGACGCTGCGCGGCTCGGCGCCGCTGCTGGCCTACTTCGCCGCCATCGGGCTCGGCTTCATGCTCTTCGAGATGAGCCAGATGCAGCGGCTGATGGTCTTCCTCGGACACCCCACCTACGCCCTCACCGTGGTGCTCAGCGCGCTGCTGATCTCGAGCGGCGCCGGGAGCCTGCTCAGCGGGCGCCTGCGGCGGGGCGCGCCGGCGCTGGCGGCACTGCTCGCGGTGCTGGCGGTGCTCGGGCTGCTCACGTCACCGCTGCTCCACAGTCTGGCGGCGGCCACCACGCCGGTGCGCATCGGCGTAGCGGTGGTCATGCTGGCCGTGCCGGGGCTGCTGATGGGCACGGCGTTCCCGCTCGGCATGCGAGCCGCGGCCGGCGGGCATCAGGGGCTGACGCCGTGGCTGTGGGGCGTGAACGGCGCCACCTCCGTATGCGCGTCGGTCCTGGCAGTGGCCCTGTCGCTGTCGTTCGGCATCTCGTGCACGTACTGGATCGGCGTGCTGTGCTATGCCGGTGCGGCGGCCGCCCATGCGCGGCTCAGCCGGCGGGTGTGAAGGGGCGCGGGCGGGCGTGCCGAACGGAGCGCGGCCGGGGAGAGGTGTGATGGGCGTCCCGCCGCTGGCGCAGCGGGTGATCGGGCTGGGCGGTGAAGCCGCCTTCACCGTCTTGGCCGAAGTGCAGGCGCTCCAGCGGCAGGGGCGCGACATCGTCAGCTTCGCCATCGGCGAGCTGGTCTTCCCCACCCCGGAGCCGATCAAAGAGGCTGCCGTCGAGGCCATCCGGGGCAACATGACCCGTTACGCGCCGTCGGCGGGCACGCTCGAGCTGCGCGAGGCCGCCGCGCGCGCCGCCGGCGAGCAGCGCGGGCTGACCTACTCCGCCGACGAAGTGGTGGTCACGCCCGGCGCCAAGCCGATCCTCTTCTACGGCCTGATGGCCCTGGCCAATGCCGGCGACGAGGTGATCTACCCCACGCCCTGTTTCCCGGTCTACGAGAACATCGTCCAGCTCCTCGGCGCCGCGCCCGCGCCGGTGCTCCTGCGCGAGGAGCACGGCTTCCGGTTCGACGTCAACGAGGTGGCCGATCGCATCACGCCACGCACCCGCGTCTTGATGCTCAACTCGCCCGGGAACCCGTGCGGGAACGTCTTCACCCACGAGGATCTAGCCGCCTTGGCCGAACTTGCCGTCAAATACGACCTGTGGGTCCTCAGTGATGAAGTCTACGGCCGATTGGTGTATGATGGCGAGCACGTCAGCATCGCGTCGCTGCCCGGGATGCGGGAGCGGACGCTGATCGTGGACGGGCACAGCAAGACCTTCGCCATGACCGGCTGGCGGCTGGGTTACGGCGTGGGTCCGCGGGAGGTGATCGAGGCGATCACCTGTCTGGTGGTGAACTCGGTGAGCTGCACGGCGCCGTTCACGCAGCACGCCGGGGCCGTCGGGCTGGCCGAGTGCCTGGCGGTGAGCGAAGGGATGCGGGCCGAGCTGCAGCGGCGGCGCGACCTGGTGGTGGACGGGCTGAACGAGCTGCCGGGGTTCACCTGCCGGTCGCCGGGCGGAGCGTTCTATGCCTTCGCCAACGTGACCGAGTGCTGCCGGCGGCGCGGCCTGGCGGGCGACGAGGCGCTGCAAAGGTGGCTGCTGCACGAGGTGGGCGTGGCGGCGCTGCACCGCGGCTGCTTCGGCGAACGGCTGGCGGGCGAGCGGGAGC
>JACPDV010000446.1 GCA_016183835.1 Armatimonadota bacterium | reverse complement strand
GTCGAAGCGGGCGTAGAGCGAGGAGAGCTTGATGGACAGGTTGACCCGCGGCAGCGGCCCGAAGGGCGCCTGGTCGGTCACCGGATTCGGCGGCCACAGGTCGGCGGCGGCCAGGTCGCGGAGGAGCGCGAGGTAACGCTGCTGGTAGAGCTCGGCCTCCTCCTCGCTGGTCACGGCTTCGCCGAGCAGGTCGGCGGAGAAGGCGAGGTCCGAGCGGCGCAGGTGTCGGGCGGCACGGAGGACCTGTCGAGCGTCGGCGCCGGCGATGAAGCGCTGGGCGAGGAGGTGCGTGCCGGCCTGCGCGGCTTCCGACATCACCCACTCGCCGGGCGCCGTGCGGGCCATCAGCCGGGCCAGCCGCGCCACGCCGGACGGCAGGTCGAGCCCGCGCTCGCCGAGGTACTCCTCGAGGTGCCGGGCGACGGCGTGCGGGCCGTGGAGCGCGGGGAGCACGTCGACGAAACGGAAGAGATCGAGCTTCAGGCGTTCGTCCGCGGTGACGAGGCGCAGGAGCCAGTCGTAGACCCGGTCGGTGACCGAGTGGTGGGCCTGTGCGCGGAGTGCGGTCAGGAGCGCGCGGCCGTGGCTCTGCGTGGCACGCTCGACCGCTTCGCCGTCAGCCGGCATGGAGGGCCTCCTGGATGGCAGAACAACCTAGCCGGCGCGTCGATTCCCGCTGGGGGCGCTCCACGCCGGGATCCAGCCCCGTGCCCTACCGGCTGTAGGTCCCGGTCAGCTCCGCCGTGCCCAGCGTGTGGCCCGCGGCCGCCTTCAGCAGGACCTGCTTGCTCGCCCCCGACGCCAGCGCCAGCGGCCCGTCGAGCGCGAACAGCTTGAACACGTAGCGATGCGTCCCGCTGGGCGGCGAGGGGCCGTCCCAGCCGAGGTTGCCGAAGTCGTTCTTGCCGTGGAGGCTCCCATCGGCCAGTCGGGCGTCCTTCTTCACACCCTCGGGCAACTCGCGGGTGTCGGCCGGCAGGTTGAGGAGCACCCAGTGCACCCACTCGCCGGATGGTGCGTCGGGGTCGTCGACCACGAGGGCGAAGGCCCGGGTGCCGGCGGGCGGATCGGTCCACTGAAGCGGCGGGGAGACGTTGCCCGTGCGGTAGCCGTGCTTGGCGGGGATGGCCGCGCCGGGAGCGAACGCCGAACTGGTGAGCGTCATCGACATGGCGGTGTCTCCGGGCTGAGGTCGGGGCGCAGGCCGGGGGGCGGGCGCCGCGTCCGGCGTCGGCGCCGCGCGCTCGCAGCCGGCCAGCAGCGCCGTGCCTAGCAGCAGGATCGGCAGGGGCTTGCGCATCTCGGTTGCCTCAGCGGAGCCCGTGCCGTGGCGGGCGCAGGCCCCTGGTGAGAGCGTAACCCAACGAGGCCGCCGCGCGCTACAATCCGGGTAGCCGGGGGGCGGGGAAGGCACCGGGAGGATCGTGGTGGAACCGCCTGGTCGGCACAGAACGTCCCCCTCCCCGCCCCGCGTGGCCGCGACAGCGACCGCGCTCTGCGGTGCGGCGTGTTGTCTGGCTCTCACGGTCCGGTCGCTCCTGGCGATCCGGAGCGACTACACGCTGGATTGCCAGACGGGCTACATGAGCGCGATGGGCGAACTGCTCGGCGCTCTCCTGCCGCTCGCGTTCCCGCTGGCGGTATCGCTTGGCGCCGCGCGCGGCACGGCGGTGGGGGAACTGGCCCGCCGGTGCGTGCTGTGGCCCGGGCTGCTGTGGCTGCTCACGGTCGCGATGGGTGCCTTCGGACCCGCGCTCTTCCGGCCATGAGGTCGGCGTGGCTCGTCGCGCTCGCGCTCGCCGCAGCGCTACGCCATCACCGATCGCATCAGATCCCGATTGAGTTGCGCGATGCAGTCGGTGCTGATGCCCGTCGGGCACACCGCGTTGCCGCATGTGGTAGGTGCGCCGGCCGCAGTGGCCGGCATCCACTCGGGGCAGTCGTGGGGCGGGCTCGCCCCACGCCGCTCCTGTGGAGTGGCATCGTGCAGCCTGCCCGGGTAGAATGGTGTCAGCACCATGCGCACCATTGTGTATGTCGAAACCAGCGTGCCCTGTTTCTACTTCGAGGAGCGCACCGATCCGGACATGGTCGCCCGCCGAGAGTGGACCCGGGCGTGGGTGGCGGTTGAGCGGCACGAGCTGGTGACGAGCCCGGCCGTGCTCGACGAGCTGGAGCAGCGCAACTACCCGGGCCGCGAGAGGTGCCTGGAGCTGGTCGCGAAGCTGCCGGTGCTCGCAGTCGAGCCGCCGGTCATGGAGATCGTGGAGGCGTACATCGCTCGCCAGGTGATGCCGGCGGATCCCGCCGGTGACGCGCTGCACCTCGCCCTGGCCTCGTTCCACCGGTGCGATTTCCTGGTAACCTGGAACTGCAGGCATCTCGCGAACGCCAACAAGTTCGGCCACATCCGGCGGGTGAACACTCTGCTCGGCCTCTACGTGCCGGCTCTCGTGACACCTCTGGAACTGCAGGAGAGAGCCGATGAACAGTGAGCGTGGGCTGGAGGCCACCCGCGCCGTCCGGGAGAAGATCTCCCGCGCGCACGGCAACGACCCCCGGCGGCTGGTTGAGCACTACATTCGGTTCCAGGCCCGCTTCGCCGACCGACTTCGGCCCGCGCCAGGTACCCCCGAGGTTCCGGCTGATGCGCCGGAGTCGGCAGAGGCGGGTGAGTCGACCCCACTGCGGACCCGCGCCCTCAGCTCATCGCCGCCCGGATCAGATCCCGATTGAGCTGCGCGATGCAATCCGTGCTGATGTCCTTCGGGCACGCCGCCTCGCACGCCCCGTGGTTGGTGCAGTGGCCGAAACCCCCGGCGTCCATCTGCGCCAGCATGGCTTGCACCCGGGCCGCGCGCTCCGGCTGGCCCTGCGGTAACAGGCCGAGGTGCGTCACCTTCGCCGCCACGAAGAGCATCGCCGAGGCGTTCGGACAGGCCGCCACGCAGGCGCCGCAGCCGATGCACGCCGCCGCGTCCATCGCCTTCTCGGCCGCCGGCTTGGGGATCAGTTGCGCGTTGGCGTCCGGCGCGCCACCGGTGGGCGCCGTGATGTAGCCGCCCGCCTCGATGATGCGGTCGAACGCCGAGCGGTCCACCACCAGGTCCTTGAGGATGGGGAACGCCGCCGCCCGCCACGGCTCGACCCAGATCGTGTCGCCGTCCTTGAAGGAGCGCATGTGGAGCTGGCAGGTGGCGCCGGTGCCCGGCCCGTGGGGCCGGCCGTTGATCACCAGCCCGCACGAGCCGCAGATCCCCTCGCGACAGTCGTGTTCGAAGGCGATCGGCTCCCGCCCGTCGAGCAGGAGCCGCTCGTTGAGCACGTCGATCAGCTCGAGGAACGACATGTGCTCGCTCGCATCGGGGATCTCGTGGCGCTCGAACCGCCCGCGGGCCTGCGGGCCGGCCTGTCGCCAGATGTGGAGGGTGATCCGCATTACTTGTAGCTCCTCTGGCTCATCTGGAGCGCCTCGTAGGTCAGCGGCTCGATGTGCCGCACCGGCTCGCGCCCCTCGCCGGTGTGCTCCCACGTCGCCACGTGCGAGAAGTTGACGTCATCGCGGCGGGCTTCGCCTTCTTCGGTCTGGTGCTCGATGCGGAAATGCCCGCCGCAGCTCTCCTCGCGGGTCAGCGCGTCGCGGCAGAGCAGCTCGGCCAGCTCGAACCAGTCGCTCACCCGGTTGGCCTTCTCGAGCGCCTGGTTCAGCGATTCGCCGTCGCCGGGCACGCACACGTTGGCCCAGAACTCCTCGCGCAGCGCGGGGATGCGGGCGATGGCCTGCTCCAGCGCGGCCTTGTCGCGGGCCATCCCGCAGTTTTCCAAGAGGAGCTTGCCCAGCTCCCTGTGGAGCGCGTCGGCGCTGCGCTTGCCGCCCGTCGAGAGCAGCCGCTTGAGCCGTGCCTCGGCGGCCTCGAGCGCGCCGCGCGCCTCGGGGTGATCTTCGCTCACCGGC
>JACPDV010000445.1 GCA_016183835.1 Armatimonadota bacterium | reverse complement strand
GGCGCGGGCCAGCGACTCACCGGGCACACGGCTCAAAGCGCGCTCCGCCACGGCGTCGAGGAGCAGCCCGAGCGGGTCCGGCCCGGTGACGTCGGCCAAGTGCGCCCGCAGGATGTCCGCGAGCGGATCCAGGATCCCCGCCAGCGCGGCGTGGCTCAAGCCGCTTGCCCCGCAGCCGGCGCCAGCGGCAGACGCAGCCGGAAGACCGTGCCTTGACCCACCACGCTGTGCACCTCCACGTCGCCGCCGTGTGCCCTCACCGCGCCCTGCACCACGGCGCCACCCAGCCCGGTGCCGTTGACCTTGCCGTGGGTGAAGAACGGCTCGAACACCCGCTCCGTCACCTCGGGTGGCATGCCCATGCCCGTGTCCGCCACCTCGATCACCGCCAGCGCGCCTTCCACGTGCAGTCGCAGGGCGACGGTGCCGCCGCGCGGCATCGCCTCGATGGCGTTCTTGATGAGATTCTGCAGAGCCCTGCCGAGTTTCCGCTCGTCGGCATTCACCACCACGTCGCAGGGCGCGTCGACCACCACCTCGACCGGCCGTGCGCCCGCCGTAAGCTCGCCCTCGCGGGCCCGCGCCGCCAGCAGGTCGCCCAGCGACACCGGCACGAGGCGGTTCTCGTCACCGCCGGCGACGAAGTCCGAGAGCTCGTGGCACATGGTCTCCAGACGCTCGGTCTGCCCGCGGATCATCTCCACATAGTCGTGATCGGTGCCGTTCAGCTCGTCCACGGCGCCGTGGATGCGTGCCACCGGCTCCCGCAGGCGCTGGCAGATGGCGCCGGCCATCTGGCCCACCACCGCGAGCTTCTCCTCGCGCAGGCGGCCCTCGAAGAGCCGCAGGCTGGCCAGCGCCAGCGCGCCCTGGTTGATCAGCAGCGAGAGCCGCTCCAGCTCGATCGGCCCGAACGGCTCGCCGTCGCGCTCCAGCAGCAGCACGCCCTCGTCCTGGCTCTGCAGACGCAGCGGGAGCGCCAGCACGACCGGCCCGCCGCTCACGTAGACCAGCGAGGCGATGGCCTCCGCGGCGGTCAGGCCGACCAGCGCGTCGATCTGCTCCGGAAGCGGGCCGAGGGTGCCGTCCGGCGGCCGGGCGAGCACTCCCTGCGGGCCGTCGGCCGGGAGTACGCAGGCGCGGTCGGCGTGAGCGCTCTCGGCGGCGAGGCGCGCCAAGAGCACGATCAGGTCGTGCCGGCTGCGCGGCTGGTTGAGGTTCTGCGCGGCCGCGTGGACCTCCAGGATGGCCGCCAGCCGGTGGTTCTCCTCGGTCAGTCGCCGCTGCTGCACCGCGCGCGCCACCGCGGCGGTCAGCCGTTCGAGCGGGAACGGCTTGAGCAGGATCCCGCTGACCCCCAAGCGCATCGCCGTCTGGACCAGCTCCAGGTTGCCGAAGCCGGTGACGAGCACCCCCACCACTCGCGGCTGCCGCCGGCGGAGCCGGCGGAACAGCTCCAGGCCGTCGAGCTTGGGCATGCGGTAGTCGGTGACTACCACGTCGAGGTCGTCCGCGGGTTCGTCGAGGGCCCGCTCCGGGTCGGTATGGCCCACGACCACGTAGCCCGCGCTGCGGAGGACTTCGGTCTCGACCGCGACGATGGCGTACTCGTCGTCGACGACCAGGACCTTGACCAGGCGCTCAGGGGGCGGGTGCTGGGTTGTCGGATTCGGCTCGGGAAGCATGCTCACTACCGCCTTCGGCGGACTTGACTGTGAAAGAGAAAACATGATCCACTTCAAGGGTGGCCCCCGACTCGGCCTCGGCGCGGGCCGACACGGTGACCGTGTACTTCACGCCGGCTTTCAGGGACTCCCCCGGCGTGAAGACGAGCTTGCGCTGACTCCTGTCGTAGGTGACCTTGCCGCCCACCACGTCGTTGTCCGTGCTGACCACCGTGAGGATGGCGAGGTTGGCGGCGCTGTCGTCGCTGAGTGGCTTGCTGAAAACCACCGCCACCGGCGAGTCGGCGGCCACGTCCGCGGCGTTCGCCGCCGGGGTGCTGTCCACGACGGACAGGCCGATCACGATCAACAGCCTATCGTCGTCGAGCAGCTTGAGCTCGCGGTTGAGCGAAGCCAGCAGGTCGCTGCTGGTCTGGTCAAGATCGAGCGAGCCGCCCACCGGGTCGTCGCCGTGCACCTTGGCGGGCCTGATGACGAGAGGGTTGCGTCCGATGCGCTTGGTGTCGTCCAGGGCCGCCTGCAATCCGGGTTTGTAGCCCACGAAGCCCATGTACTTCGGGTCGTTGGACAGCAGAGGCGAGGGGTAGAGCACCTTCTCCTGCGGGTCGAACAGCTTCGGGAAGCGCTGGCGGCCGAGGTCGAGGGCGCGGGCATCGATGATGATCCCGCTCGGCTTGTCGCTCTGTGTCTTGGCGGGCGGGCTGCCGGGCTGCTTCGACGGCCTGTTCGAAACGGGCGTTGCGGCGCCCTTGCCGACGTCTGCCAACGCCGGCAGCGCCGCCAGAGCCGCCACCAGCAACCACCCGACTGTCCGCATCAGCGTCTCCGCTCCGCGGCGAGGGCCGGACCATCGAACGGCCGGCTCAGCCCGCCAACAAGTCCTCAAACTCCGCTTCGGTCAGGATCTTCGCGCCCAACCGTTGGGCCTGGTCCAGCTTCGACCCGGGGTTCTCGCCCACCACCACGTAAGTGGTCTTCCGGCTGACGCTCGAGGCAACGGTCCCGCCGCGCCGGCGGACCTGCTCCGCCGCGCCGTCGCGGGTGGTGCGCTCGAGCCCGCCGGTGAAGACCCAGGTGGTCCCGGCCAGCGTCTCCGAGCGGGCCGCCTCGACAGGCTCCGGCTCCACGCCGGCCTCCAGGAGCCGCTCCACCAGCCGGCGCTGCTCGGGGTCCGCAAAAAAGGACGCCACGGCCTCGGCGGTTGTTTCGCCGATCTCGTGGACCGCCGTTAACGCCTCCTTGCCGGCCGCCATCAGGTCGGCGATCGTGCCGCACGATTCCGCCAGCACGCGCGCCGCCGTCTCGCCCACGTGGCGGATGCCCAGCGCGAACACGAACCGCGCCAGCGGCCGCCGCCGGCTGGCCGTGATGGCCGCCACCGCGTTCTCCGCCGACTTGCGGCCCATCCGCTCCAGCCCGGCGAGCTGCACGGCGGTCAGCGCGTAGAGGTCCGCCGCATCGCGCACCAGCCCGGTGTCGACCAGTTGCGCCAGGAGTGCCTCGCCGACGCCGTCGATGTCCATCGCGCCGCGCGACACGAAGTGCTCGAGGCGCGCCTGCACTTGCGCCGGGCAGCCGGCCCGATTGGGGCAGCGCGTGACCGCCTCGCCCTCCGGCCGCTCCAGCGCCGTGCCGCAGGCCGGACATTCCGCGGGCAGCCGGTAAGGCACCGTGCCGTCCGGCCGCTTCTCGGCCACCACGCGCACGACCTCGGGGATGATGTCGCCCGCCTTCTGCACCACCACGCTGTCGCCGACCCGCACGTCCTTGCGGTCGATCTCGTCCTGGTTGTGCAGCGACGCCCGCGACACCCGGGTCCCGGCCAGGAACACGGTCTCGAACACGGCCGTGGGCGTCACCGCGCCGGTGCGCCCCACGCTGGCCTCGATCTCCTTGATCACTGTTTCGGCCTGTTCGGCCGGCAACTTGAACGCAATCGCCCACCGCGGCGAGCGCGACACGACCCCGAGCTGCCGTTGCCGGGCATAGGCGTTGACTTTGAGCACCACGCCGTCGATCTCGTACGGCACGTCATGACGCCGCTCGACCCACTCCTGCTGATACGCCACGGCGGCTTCCACGTCCGGCAGCCGGCGAGCTTCACTCGAGACCAGGAAGCCGGCCTCGCGGAGCCACTCGAGGTACTCCCACTGGCTGCCGAACTCGGCGCCCTCGACCACCCCGTGCGTGTAGGCCACGCAGTCGAGCCGGCGGCGGGCCGTGATCCGGCTGTCGAGCTGGCGGAGCGACCCGGCCGCGGCGTTGCGCGGGTTGGCGAACAACGGCTCGCCGGTCCGCTCGCGCTCCTCGTTGAGCCGCACGAACTCCTGCTTGCTGAGGTAGACCTCGCCGCGCACCTCGATCCGCCGCGGGGCACGCACGCCATCGCGCAGGCGGAGCGGGACACTGCGCACGGTGCGCAGGTTGATGGAGACATCCTCGCCGGTGCTGCCGTCGCCGCGGGTGGCACCGCGCACGAACCGACCGTCCTCGTAGGTCAGCGAGACGCCCAGCCCGTCGATCTTGAGCTCGCCGACGTAGTCGAAGCTGTTGCCCTCCGGGTCATCGAGCTCGCGCAGCTCGTCGGCGTTCATCGCGTTCTGCAGCGAGAGCATGGGCACGCCGTGGGCGACGTTCTCGAAGGCGCTCAGCGGGGCGGCACCCACGCGCTGAGTGGGCGAGTCGGGAGTGACCAGCTCGTGGTGCGCGGCCTCCAGCTCGGCGAGCCGGCGGAGCTTGGCGTCGTACTCGGCGTCGGTGAGGGTGGGGGAATCGAGGATGTAGTAGCGGTAGTTGGCGTCGGTCAGCTCGACGCGGAGGAGTGCTGCTTCGGTCTCCGCGGCGTGCCGGTCGTCCATGCGTCCGTCTCCCCGCTGGATCCGGGGTGGGTTCGTCGTCGCTCAGGATGCGCTACCACTCCGCCACTGGATGAGTTCGTCGATTGCGGCCTCAAGGGGATCGAGATCCGTCGTCAGGATCTCCCAGATCGTGTCCAGGTTCACTGCGAAGTCGACGTGCGAGATGAAGTTCCGGGCCCCGATGACCCGTCGCCAGGGAATCTCGGGGTGGCGGTCGAGCCACTCCTCTGGCACATTGCGCACCGCCTCGCCGATGATCTCCAGTTGGCGCATCGCATGGTCCTGGAGGACTTCGTCGGACATGAAATCAGACGGTGTGACAGCGCAATGCCGGCGCAGCCGCGCGATAGCGTCACGCACGTCCGCGAGTCGCAGCAGGGGATCCCTCACAGGGGCACGGCCTCCGCGTGCGCTCTCGCCATGAACCGTGCCGCGCTTGCCACCACGTTGCCGTCCGCCACCACGTCCACCTTGCAGCCGAGGAGATCTCCAAGGGCCTCATACAGTCCGAAGAACGTCCAGCCCACGCCAGGAGCGACGTCCACGAGGAGGTCCACATCGCTCCGCTCATCCGCGTCGCCCCGTGCCACCGACCCGAACACGCGGATGTTGGACGCGCCATGCGCCGCCGCCACGGCTTCGATCTCCGCTCGGCGCTCCCGCAACTCAGGAAGCGTCATCGCCGTCTCCCGGTTGGCTTCGAGGTGTGATTCTACCCCAACCCCGGAATCTCCGCCACTCCCGGCGGGCGCTCAGACCTTCTCCAGCCCCGCATACTCCAGCGCCAGCTTCTTCACGCCCTGGTCGGGGAACGCGACCATCACCTCGCTCCCGTCGCAGTTGACCACGATCCCTTCGCCGAACTGCCGGTGCCGTACTTTGTCGCCCGCCTTGTACGGCGCCGCCGGCTGCGGCCTGGCGACCGGCGGCAGGCTCGGCGCCGGCCGCGGCGCGGAGATCACGGAGCCCGTTCGTCGCGCCCGGCTCACGCTCCGGCCCACGTCCAGCCGGCCCGCTGCCGGCGGCGGCATCACCGGCCGCGGCACACCCGCCTCCGCGGCGCCCGCCAGCAGCTCCCGCGGCACCTCGCCCAGGAACCGCGAAGGTTGGTTCATCTGGGTCTGCCCATACAGCGTGCGGCGCCACGCCCGGGTCAGGTAGAGCCGCTCCTGCGCCCGAGTCATGCCCACGTAGCAGAGCCGCCGCTCCTCCTCCACGTCGTTCGTCTGCACCGACCGCGAGTGCGGGAAGAGCCCCTCTTCCAGCCCCACCAGGAAGACCACCGGAAACTCCAGCCCTTTGGCGCTGTGGAGCGTCATCAGGACCACCTTGTCGTCGCCCTGCCCCAGCGCGTCGGTGTCGGAGACAAGCGCCACGGTCTCGAGGAACGCGCCGAGATCGTCGCGCCCCAGCTCCTGCACCGTGTTGGCCGCCACGGTGAGCAGCTCGCGCAAGTTCTCCAGCCGCGACGAAGACTCGATGCTGCCCTCGGCGATCAGCTCCTGCTCGTAGCCGCTGCGGGCCATCACCTGCGCGATCAGCCCCGTCACCGGCCCCGTGGCCTCCCCGCGAAGCTCCTCCATCATCTGGTGGAAGGCGCCCAACGCGTTGCGCGCCCGCGCCGGGAGCAGCGTCGGCTCGCCCGCCGCCGCACCGATGGCCTGGTAGAGAGGCAGACCGTGCTCCAGCGCGTACTGCCGCACCACCGCCTCGGTCTTGTCGCCAATCCCGCGCGCGGGGACGTTGAGGATGCGCGCCAGGCTGACCGCGTCGGCAGGGTTGTGAAGCGCCCGCAGGTAGGCCAGCAGGTCCCGCACCTCACGGCGCTCGTAGAACCGGACGCCGCCGAGCATCTGGTACGGGATGCGGTGCGTGCCGAAGGCCTGCTCGAAGACCCGCGACTGCGCGTTGGTGCGGTAGAGGATCACGTGGTCGGCGAACTTGCGGCCCTCCTCGGCGCGGCCGTGGCGGATCATGTCGGCCACGTAGAAGGCCTCGTCCTGCTCGTTGCCGGCGACGTGGAGGACCACCGGATCGCCCGCCGGGTTGGTGGTGCGGAGCTGCTTCTCGCGCCGGCCCTGATTGTGGGCGATGACGGCGTTGGCGACCTCGAGCACCGCCTGGGTCGAGCGGTAGTTGCGCTCCAGCTTGACCACGCGGGCGTCGGGGTAGTCGTCTTCGAACTGCAGGATGATCTCCACGCGCGCGCCGCGCCAGCCGTAGATGCTCTGGTCGTCGTCGCCCACCACGCAGAGATTGCGGTGCTTGGCGCTGAGGAGCCTGACCAGCTCATACTGCGCCTGGTTGATGTCCTGGTATTCGTCCACCAGGATGTACCTGAAGCGCTCCTGGAGGGTCTCGCGGACCTCGTCGGAGTCCTGCAGCAGCGTCACGGCGCGCATGATCAGGTCGTCGAAGTCGAGCGCGTTCTGCGCCGCGAGCTGCTTTTCGTAGGCAGCGTAGACCGCCAGGTTGACCTTGGTCGGCGGCGCGGGCGAGTCTCCGGCGCGGCGGGCGGCCTCGGCCGGGCCGACCAGGTCGTTCTTGTAGTCGCTGATGCGGTAGACCAGGTTGCGGATGGGGAAGCGCGTGGTGTCGAAGTTGAGGTCGGCCATCACGCGGCGGAGCACACTCTGGCGATCGTCCTCGTCGAAGATGGTGAAGTTGCGCTCGACGCCCACGGCCTCGCCGTACTGGCGGAGGAGCCGCACGCAGATGCCGTGGAAGGTGCCCATCCAGAGCCCGGCGGCGGCGGGCCCGCAGAGGCGTTCGAGGCGCGAGCGCATCTCGCCGGCGGCCTTGTTGGTGAAGGTCACCGCCAGCACCTGGTCGGGCCGCACGCCGCGCTCGGCGAGGAGGTAGGCGATGCGGTGAGTAAGGGTCCGGGTCTTGCCCGAGCCGGCGCCGGCGAAGACCAGCAGCGGCCCGTCGACGTGAGCGGCGGCTTCGCGCTGCTCAGGGTTGAGCCCGTCGAGGAGACTCGGCATCAGTCGCCGCCCCCGCGGACTTCGACGCCGGCCTTGGCGCAGGCGGCCGCGACGAAGCGGCGGAACAACGGGTGCGCGTTGGTCGGCCGCGAGCGGAACTCGGGGTGGAACTGCGTGGCCAGGAAGAAGGGATGATCGGGCAGCTCGATCATCTCCACCAGTTGCCCCGTGGGCGACTGCCCGCAGAAGCGCAGCCCGGCCTGCCCGAGCTGGCTGCGGTACTGGTTGTTGACTTCGAACCGGTGCCGGTGCCGCTCGTAGATCACGTCCTGCCCGTAACACGAGCGCGCCAGGGTCTCGGGCTGGAGGTAGCACTCGTAGGCGCCCAGCCGCATGGTGCCGCCCTTGCGCACGATCCGCCGCTGCTCGTCCATCATCGCCACCACCGGGTGCGGGGTATCCTCGTCGAACTCGGTGCTGTGCGCGCCGTGCAGCCCGCAGACGTTGCGGGCGAACTCGATCACCGCGCACTGCAGCCCCAGGCAGAGCCCGAGGAACGGCACCTTGTGCTCGCGTGCGTAGCGGATGCCGGCGATCTTCGACTCGATCCCGCGGTCGCCGAACCCGCCAGGCACGAGCACCGCGTCCATCCCGGCCAGGGCGGCGGGCATCTCGTCCGGGCTGAGCTGACCGGCGTTGACGTACTCGGTGTCGAGCGCCACGCCGTTGGCGATGCCGGCGTGCTTGAGCGCCTCGCAGATGCTCAGGTACGTGTCGACGCCGTTCTCGATGTACTTGCCCACCATCCCGATGCGGACCTTGCCCTGCCGGCTCTGGCAGCGCGTCCAGAGGGCCTCCCAGTCGGCCAGGTCGGGCGGCTCATCGCTCAGCCCGAGCCGCCGGCAGACCAGCTCTCCGAGCCCCAGCGCTTCGAGCAGGAGCGGGATCTGGTAGATCTCACCCACGTCCCGGGCCGTGATCACCGCCTCGTCCGGCAGGTCGCAGAAGAGGGCGATCTTCTGCCGCTGCTCGTCGTTCAGCTCATAGGCCGTGCGCGCCAGGAGCACGTCGCAGTGGATGCCCACGTTGCGCAGCTCGCGCACCGAGTGTTGCGTCGGCTTGGTCTTGACCTCCTGCTGCGGCCCCACCGCCGGCACCAGGGTGACGTGGATGCTGAGCGAATCGCCGACCG
>JACPDV010000463.1 GCA_016183835.1 Armatimonadota bacterium | reverse complement strand
CTGAGGCAGCTCGGCTTCGTGGTCATGATGCTCTCCTCCGGCGCCGGCTGGGCTTGGGCGGGGCTCAGCTACGGCGGGCCGAACGGCACGCCCGACGCCCTGCCGTTCGTCGGCTATCTGCGCACCTTCACCAACCCGCTGGTCTTCCTGGCCACGGTGGTGCTGGTGATGGCGGCGTGGTGGACCGAGCGGGCGGTTCGCGACGACGACGTGGCGGCGGCATGCGGCGCGGCGTGTGGCGCGGCGCTGCTGGCCTACCTGCCCACCGGCGCGGGCGGCATCCTGGCGGCGTGGGCGCTGGGCTGCCTGATCCACCGCCGGATCGAGACCCACGAGTTCGCCTGGCCGCCGGTGTGGAAGGCGGCGCTGGTTGCCCTCGGCGCGAGCCTCCCCGCCTGGCGCGCCTGGCCCTGGGTCGTGCCCTCGGCGGCGGCGGTCTTCGTCGTCGCGCTGGTGACCACGAGATGGTCAAAATGGGGTCAGGCTACTTTTTTGCAGAGGTGGGGTCAGGTTCGCTTTCCGTCAGCCGAGAAGGCGCCCGATCTCGCTCCCGCCAACGTCGTTGCCGCGGCGGCGGCAGCGACCGTGGCCTTCGTGGCCGGTGTGCACCAGGGCTGGCTGCTGGCCCGCGAGCCGCTCTACGCCCTGGCGCTGCTCGGGCTGGCGGTCTACGCCGGGCTGCTGCTCCTGTTCGAGGGGAGGGTGGCCCTCTCCCGGGCGCGCTGGGTGGTGCTCGTCGCGCTGTACGGCGTGGGCTGGTACTACGTCGGCAAGCTGCCCGTGGACGCGGTCGACGTGGAGCCGGGCCTGGTGATGCCCGAGGCCTTCACCTTCCTCACCATCTACCTCAACCCGCTCTTCGCCACCTCGATGGTCCTGCTCGGTCTGCTCCTCGGCCGCCGCGCGCTCCTGCGGGGTCACGCCGGATCCGCCGTGTGCGCCGGCCTGGCGGGGTTTCTGCTGGGCAACATCCACACCTACGACGCGGTGCCGTACCTCTCGGTGCTCGCGGTGTTCCTGCTGGTGCTCGCGGCGCAGGATCGCGGCTGGCGGCGCGACCGGGTGCTCAGCTTCGCGCTGATCGCGGGGATGACGATCCCCGCCATGGCGTACCAGGCCTGGCTGATCCTCGCCGACCCGCTCTATGCCGAGAAGGCGAACACGGTCACGGCGATGCCGCCGGCGTGGGACATGCTGCTCAGCTACGGCCTGCTCTGGCCGTTGGGGCTATACGGCCTGGTGCGGGCGATCCGCACGCGGGGGCAGCGGTTCTGGGCGGTGTGGGCGATGGTGCACTACGCCTGCGTCTGCCTGCCCACGGCCATCTTCCCGTTCCAGCGCAAGATGCTGGAGGGCTTCCACCTAGTGCTCGCGCTCCTGGCGACCCGCGCGCTGGTGTGGCTGGCGGAGCGCGTGGGGCTGGGCGTGGCGCTGCTGTCGGTGTGGCGGCGGTGGCGCAGCCTGGGTTGGACCTGGGCGGTGCGCGCGGACGTGCGCATCGTGCGCGACGCCTGGCGCGGGCGGCTGACGCTGATCTTCACGCTGCTGCTCATGCCGTCGACGCTGTTGTTCACGTGGAGCACCTTCGAGAACGTGGCCAACAACAACGAGGCCAAGAAGAGCGTGGCGATGCCGCCGTTCCGGCTGGACAAGGGCGACTGGGACGCGCTGGTGTGGATGCGGGGCCACCTGCCCAAGGGTGCGGTGGTCCTGTCGATGCCGTGGGTGGGGAGCTACCTGCCGGAGCTGACAGGGCACACGGTCTACTGCGGGCACTGGGCGGAGACCATCGACTACGGCACGAAGCTGAACGCGGCCTTGCGGTTCTACGAGGGCAAGGAGCCCCCGGAGGCGCGGCGTGACTTCCTCCGGCGGGCGGGCATCACGCACGTGTTCTACGGCAGGTACGAGCAGACGGAAGTGACGAAGGGTCAGCGCCCGCAGTTGCCGGAGCTGGAGCAGGTCTACCCGCCGCCGCATGCGAAGCAGACGGAGGAGGCCACGGCGGTGGTGTTCCGGGTGAAGCCCGAGAGCGAGATGCCGGTGCCGGACAAGGCGGTGCCTGAGACGGCGGCGCCGGATGAGATGATCGGCGAGGGGACGGAGCCGTAGGGCCTCGCCCCGCAGGGAATCGCAGCCCGGCGGCCAATCCGCCCCCTCCGGAGAACCCGTGTGACCTCCCTGACCCTCCTCGCCCTCCTCCTCCTCGCCACCGCCTGCCTCGCCCGGCCCGTCTCCGGCCCCGACTCGCCTGCCAACCCCGCCTACGACCAGGTCATCGGCGAGCTGATGGACCACCATAAGGTGCCCTGCGGCGCCGTCGCCGTGGCCGTCCTCAAGCTCGTCGAGGAGGGCCGGCTCAAGCTCGACGACCCGGTGCTCGACCTGATCGTCGACCTCGTCCCACCGGATGGCCCAACGGATCCACGGTGGCGCGCGATCACCGTCCGCCACCTCCTCCACCACACCGGCGGGTGGGACCGCGGCGTGGCCTTCGACCCCATGTTCCGACCCATCGACATCGCCCGCGAGATGGGGGAGCCGGCGCCCGCCGGGCCGGCCACGATCATCCGCTACATGCTCCGCCAGCCGTTGCAGCACGATCCCGGCACGCAGTACGCCTACTCGAACTTCGGCTACTGCGTCCTCGGCCGGATCATCGAGCGGCTTACCGGGCGGACCTACGAGGGCTACGTGAAGGACGAGATCCTCAGAACGGCCGGGATCACCGACATGCGCATCGGGCGCTCGCTGCGCGCCTTCCGGGCGCCCGGCGAGGGCTGGTACGCCATGCCCGAAGGCGCTCACGAGGTGCCGGCCGTGTTCCCCTACGTGTCCGAGCAGGTGCCCATACCGTACGGCGCCTGGCACCTGGAGGCGATGGATGCGCACGGGGCCTGGATCGCCTCGCCGGTGGACCTGGTGCGCTTCGCGCTGCACTGCGACAACCGGCCTGACCCGCCCGACCTGCTCCACGCCGCGAGCTACGCGCTGCTGACCGAGCGCCCGGCGCCGCCGCTGCCGCAGACGGAGGCGGCCTACTACGGGCTGGGCTGGCAGGTGCGGCCCACCGGGAACGACGCCAACTGGTGGCACAGTGGGAGCCTGGACGGCACGGCCTCGATCCTCGTGCGCACCGGGCACGGCTACGTCTGGGCGGCGATCTTCAACGCGCGGTCGAACGAGGGCGACATCAACGGGGCGATGGACCAGGCGATGTGGCAGGCGCTGGGGAAGGTGACGGCGTGGCCGGCGGAGGAAGTCCGGCCCTGAAGAACCGGCTGGGAAGACGAAGGCCGCCTGCGCGGCCTGGCGGAAGGTGGTGGGAGGCCGCGCAGGCGGCCTTCGTTGTCCCAGCCGGTCGTTCACGGCCGGGCAGGTGACGGGTCCGCCTTGCCCACCCCCCGGCCGCCACAGTACAATCGCCCGGAACGGAGACTCCCATGGGCCTGGCCGGACGCAGCGTGATCCGCGTCGACGACTTCTCGCCCGCCGAGATCCAGCACGTCCTCAACGTGGCCGACGACATGCACGGCCGGCTCGGCGAGCGGCTGGACCTGCTGGCGGGGCGGATCCTCGCCACCGCGTTCTTTGAGCCCAGCACCCGCACGCGGCTGTCTTTCGAGAGCGCCATGCAGCGACTCGGCGGGGGCGTGATCGGCTTCGCCGACCCCACCACCTCCTCCGCCGCCAAAGGGGAGACCCTCGCCGACACCGCGCGCATCATCGAGAGCTACGCCGACCTGATTGTCATGCGGCATCCCCTCGAAGGCTCCTCGAAGGTCGCCGCCGACTACGCCCGCAAGCCCATCGTCAACGCCGGCGACGGCGGGCACCAGCACCCCACGCAGACCCTCACCGACCTGTTCACCATGCAGCGCGAGCGCGGCACCATCTCCGGCCTGCACATCGGCCTCTGCGGCGACCTGCGCTTCGGCCGCACGGTGCATTCGCTCCTCGGCGCGCTGCGGCACTACGACGTGAAGGTGACCTGCATCGCGCCCAACAGCCTGCAGCTCCCCGAGCGCTACCGGCCGGACACGCTGAACCTCGACACGACCGAGCGGCTGGAGCCGGTCCTGGCGGAGTTGGACGTGCTCTACGTGACGCGCATCCAGCGCGAGCGCTTCCCCGACGCCAGCGAGTACGAGAAGGTGAAGGGCGTCTACGTGATCGACGCGGAGCTGTTGGAACGGTCGAAGGAGGAGTTGCTGGTGATGCACCCGCTACCGCGGGTGGACGAGATCGCGTACAACGTGGACCCCGATCGCCGGGCGGCGTATTTCGGGCAGGCGGCCTACGGGGTACCGGTGCGGATGGCGTTGCTGGCGCTGCTGCTGGGGGCGGTCTCGAGCGACGGCGTCCCGCCGCCGGAGGAGGTGGCGGTGGTGGTGGAGCACGAGCCGCGCTGTCCGAATCCGGATTGCGCGAACCACCGCGAGAAGTACACGGTACCGCAGATGCTGGTGGAGGGCGAGACGCGGAGGAAGTGCGGGTACTGCGAGATGGAGCTGACGGTGTAGTGGACTCCGCCCCACGGAGGACCGGAGATGGATCAACAGATGACGCAGATGAGCGCAGATGCCCAGACAAGGGATGGGGAGACTTACGCCATCATCGGCGCCGCCATGGAGGTGCATCGCCACCTGGGACCGGGGTTCCTCGAGGCCGTCTACCATCAGGCCCTGATGGTGGAGATGGAGTCGCGAGGGATCCCGTACAGGCACGAGGCCACATTGCCCGTCCACTACAAGGGCATCCGGCTGGACTGCGGCTACCGCGCCGACTTCGTTTGCTTCGACCTGGTCCTGGTCGAGATCAAAGCGATGGAGCAACTCGGCGGCATCGAGAAGGCTCAGGTGGTCAACTACCTCAAAGCCACCGGGCTGCCGAGGGCGCTCCTTCTCAACT
>JACPDV010000462.1 GCA_016183835.1 Armatimonadota bacterium | reverse complement strand
CCTCTCCGCACGCGGAGAGGGGCGTTGGATGACGCCTCCGCGGCTTGCTCCGCACTCCCCTCTCCGCGTGCGGAGAGGGGCTGGGGGTGAGGTACCCGCCGGTCGATGGCACGACTCCGCCCGTCCTACTCACGGCCACTCTCCCTCCCCATCAGCGCCGCCCCCAGCGCCCCCACGTGCTGCGGCCGCTCGGGCACGTTGACCGTGCGCCCCAGGCGCTGCTCGATCGCTCGCACCAGCCCCACGTTGAGCCCGCCGCCGCCGGTCAGGGTGACCTCCTCGGCGAGGCCCACCCGCCGCGCCAGCCCGCAGACACGTTCCGCCGCCGCCGCGCAGAGACCCGCCGCGATGTTCGGCACCGGCTCGTCGTGCGCCACCAGCGACACCACTTCGCTTTCGGCGAAGACCGTGCAGACACTGCTCAGCGCCAGCTCGCGCGTGGCCTCGAGCGCCAGCGGGCCGAGGTCGTCCAGGTCGATCTCCAGCGCGCGCGCCATGACCTCGAAAAACCGCCCCGTGCCCGCGGCGCACTTGTCGTTCATCGCGAAGTCGGCCACCCGGCCGTCGTCGCCGAGCCGCACCGCCTTGCAGTCCTGCCCGCCCACGTCGAGCACCAGCCGGGTGCCGGGGTAGAGATGGTGCGCTCCGAGCGCGTGGCAGGTGATCTCGGTCACCGCCGAGGTGCGCGTCTCGATCCGCTCGCGTCCGTAGCCGGTGCAGACCAGCGCGGCCAGGTCGTCGCCGCGCAGCCCGGCCGTCGCCAGGGCGGCGCTCAGGGCTCGTTCGCCCGCCGCCCGGCTGCGTGCGCCGGTGAGCACCACCTCGCCAGCCAGCACGGTCCCGTTGGCGTCGAGGATCACCGCCTCGCAGGTCAGCGAACCCAGGTCCAGCCCGGCGTAGTAGCCCATCGCGCCCTCATGCCCTCCCGTCGCCCAGCATCTCCAGAAACGCATCGATCCGTGTGCGGAGCTGCCCGCTGTCCTCCCGGCTGAAGTCGGTGGAGAGCGTCAGGAGCGGGATGGCCCTGGCCCGCAGCTCCTTCTGCACCAGCATCGCCTCGATCTCGAACAGCGGGCAAAGGCGCTGGCTGTGGTAGACCACCCCGGCCACGTGCGCCTCCCGTGCCAGGTCGACGATCCGGTTCAGCCGGTCGCCGCCCTCCACGAAGCAGGGGCAGGTGGAGGGGAGCATGGCCTTCTCCGCCACCGCGTCCAGCAGGGCCCGCATGGACACCTCGCGCAGCGCCACCGGCTGGTAGAGCCGCTGCGTGCCCGAGCATAGCTCGTCGGCCACCACCGCCGCGCCGGCTTGCTCCAGGAGCTGCACCACCTTGTGGTTCGGCCAGATCAGCGGCGCGCCGGTGAGCAGGACACGCCGCCCATTGGCAGGCCGCGCGGGGCGGGCTTCGAGCACGGCGCAGAGCGCCTCGGTGTGCTCCGCCCAGGCGGCGGCGTCCGCGGTGAACGAGGCCTGCGTGACGAACAGGAAGTCCTCGCCCGAGAGCGCCGGCGGGTCGGCCTGGCGGAGGCGGAGCAGCCGCCGGAAGGCCTCCTCGCGGCGGTTGACCAGGGCGATCGCACCGTGCAGCGCGCGCCGCCGGAGTCGCCTTCCGGTGAGCCGTTCGAGCGCCGCCAGCAGCCCGCGCACCTGCTCGGCCCAGAAGGCGCGCGCCGCCGGCGAGTCCTTCCGCGGCGGCAGCTCCAGCACGTGCACCGGCTTGAGGTGCTCCACCACCGCGCCGAGCTTCTTCTTGGCGTCGCAGGGCGTGGGGATGACGAGCAGGTCCGCCCGGCCGGCCAGCCCGCCGCCCCGCTGCAAGGTTCCCGCCGACGACCGCACCACCGAACAGACCTCGCGCGGGAGGAGCGCCTCGCCGTCGGGGATGGCGTCCAGGTCGCCCGCGCAGAGCCGCACGGGCACCGCGCCGAGGGCGAGGATCAGCTCCTCGGGCACGAAGTTGCAGTAGGTGCCGATCACCTTGCCCGGCCACTCGGCCAGTTCCGCGGCGCGGCGCGGGGTGGTCACCTCGTCGCGGAACCAGGCCACCAGCTCGGCCGGCGCGGGTGAGCTCATGAGCGGACGATCCTCCGGCCGAGCAGCCTCAGCTCCAGCGCGCCAGGCTCGGGGCAGTCTTCGAGGCAGGTCAGGCAGAGCTGGCACTCGGGGTCGGTCACCACGCCGGCGCGCCGGTCGGAGTAGACCCGCGTCACATCGACCGGGCAGTTGCGCCGGCAGGTGCCGCACGAGCTGCACTTGCCAGGCTCCTTCTCGATGGTGAGCAGCGCACCCCGGTTGAAGTAGCCCACCAGTGCGCCGATGGCGCAGATCCGGCACCAGAAGCGCGGGATAGCGAAGCCCAGGAAGAACAGCGCGAACATCGCCCAGCCCACACCGGTGAGGAAGCTCGAGATGGTGTTGGTGGTGTCGCTCCAGCACGGGTTGACGCCGCCAAAGGGCGGGTAGAGCAGCCGCGCCGGGCAGAACTGGCAGTAGATCAGGAACAGCGAGTCGTTGACGCCCTGCCCGAAGACCGGGAAGGCGATCAGCACCGAGACGGCCAGACTGCCCCACAGGAGCAGGTGGCGGGTGTTGAACAGGAACCGCTGCTGGTCCTCCCCGACCTGCAGCCGGCCGCGGCCGGTGAGCCTCCTGAGCCACGTCATGGCGTCCATCATCGCGCCCATGGGGCAGACCCAGCCGCACCACAGCCGGCCCAGGAGCACACACATGATGGTCAGGGCCAGGATGTGCGGGAGCATCAGACGGAACGACGTGCGCCAGGTGAAGTTCTCGCTGAAGAAGTGCACGATGCACGACTTGAGCAGCCCGCCGCGGGCCACGAAGCGGCAGGCGAGGGCGGGGATGTAGAGGTCGACCACCGACTCCTTGCCCGAGACCCAGAGGATGCGCCCCTTCTCGTACAACGTGGTGCGCGGCGCGCCGCCGGGGATCCTGGGCAGTCCGGTCTCGAGGTGGGCCGGCCAGATGAACGCGCCGTAGAGCAGCAGGACGAAGCACACCGTCTGCACGATCCGCCGCGTGATGGTGATCCGGTTGCTCACGCCGCCTACTCCCGGTGGCTCTGGTCGGCCAGCAGCGCCAGCCCGCGGCGGCAGAGCGCCTCGGTCGCCGCGTCGAAGCAGAAGGCCAGGCGGAACTGACCCCGCGGCCCGCGCATTTTCCGCACGCCCGTCCACTTGTCGGCGGCCATCGTTTCGCATCGCTCGCCGGCCGACACCGCGTGCGCCGACTTCGACATCACTCGCGTGCAATAGCCCTGCCACCCGCGCTCGCACGGCTCCTTGGCCGGGTACTCGATCACACACACCTTCACCGCGGCGCCGCCGAGCACGCCATCGGCGAACGCGCCGCGGGTGGTGCCGTCGAGGGCCAGGACGTTGAGGGTGTGGATGTAGTAGAAGCTGTTGAGGTTGGAGTCGCGGTGGAAGTAGCGCAGGCGGTTCAGCGCCAGCGGCTCGCGGGGCAGCGTGCCGAGCAGCTTGGGGGGCGGGCCGGCCGGGCCGAGCTGCCGGCCGAGGTGGGGCGCCGCCTGCCGGCAGAGGGCCGCGACCTCGGGCGTCTCGGCCTCGCCCTGCACCTGCCCGAAGTAGCGCCCCTGCCAGCCGCGGAGGATGCCGCCGAGGTAACGCGCCTCCTGCATGCCCTCCACCGGGTCGCCCTCCAGGTCGTTGGACCAGATCCCGAAGGCTTCGGCCGGCTCACCCATGTCGTAGACCTCGACGGTGGCGTGCTGTTCGCCGCGGCGGTAGAAGCCGACCCAGATCCGTTGGAAGCGGTAGGTCAGGAAGATCTCCGCGTGGCCGTCCATGTAGTCGAAGACGGTCTTGGGGTCGTAGGTCTCCACCGCGCGCGTCCGGGTCCAGCCGGCCAGCTCCGCGGGGAAGAGCGCCTCCAGGTCCGGCCCCGCGGCCGTCGAGAGCGCCAGGTATGCCGCCAGCATCCAGCCCATCCATCCACCTCCCGACCGGACCCTACGAGCACAACATGTGCACTCCCAGCCAGCCGAACCACACGCCGGACAGCACCGTCGCCACCTCGGCCATGCCGCACAGCTTGTGGTGCCGGCCGAGCGTGCCGAGCCCCACCAGCGGCGCGAGCCAGAGTGTCGTGCCGAGGAAGAACGCCGCTGCCAGGCCGGCCCCGCGCCACGGACCGAGGCCGAGCGCGCGCGTCAGGCCGAGGGAGAGCGGCACGCAGGGCGACAGGCCGAGCGCCACGCCGGCGGCCAGCGGCGTGCGGCCCAGCCAGCGCGAGCCGCACAGCGCGCGGCAGCCGCGCGCTCCGGGGAAGCTCTGCGCCAGCCCGTGCGCCAACAGCATCACCGCCAGCACCAGCAGCGCCAGGCCGGCGAGCCTGGTGAGCGGCGGCCACGCGGTCAGCCGTGAGCCGAGCCAGCCGGCGAGCAGGCCGAGGAAGAGGTAGGCCGCCAGCCGCCCGGCCAGGAACTCGAGCACGGCGAGGAGGCTCTCACGAGCGGTCCGCCGCCCGCCCGAGACGAGCCAGGGCAGGAGCGCCGGCGCACAGGTGCCGAGGCACGCGGCTCCGGTGGCCAGGCCCAGCAGCCAGCCTTGTAGGAGCGCTTCGGTCATCTGCGGAGCGTGCTCCCCCGACTCATAGACCGGTGCGTGCCGCCACGTCCACGAGCGCGTCACCGGCGAAGACGCGCCGCATCGGCTCATCCGTGTGGAACCCGCGATCCAACGCCGCCACGGCGTCCTTGTCGCGCTGCAACGCCATCGCCCAGCCCGCGGCGATCTGGACGTAGACGTTGTCGTAGGTTAGGAGGCCCTTCAGCCACTTGGTGGTCTCGGCGTCCTTGCCGCCGGCCATGGTCCACCCGGCGAAGCCGCACACCCGGGCGAACTCGTCGCGGTCTTGAGCGAAAGGCGTGAAGGTGGTCAGCTCGTCCTTCAGATCGCCGAGCGCCAGGAGCGCATTGCCCCGGATCCAGGCGTCCTGTGCGCTGGTCAGCCCGCGAAGGAAGGCGATCTGTTTGCTGTCGCCGCACTTGCCCAGCGCGCGGATGGCTCGGCCGCGGTAGTCGCGGTCGCCGCTCGCGGCCATCTTGGTCAGCACGGCGGCTCCGCGCGGATCGTCGAGGCGCGCCAGCGATTCGGCGGCGAGCACCATGTGGGACAGGTTGCCGCCGTCCTTGGCGGACTCGCGGAGCGCTGCCAGCGTGGGCTCCTCCACCGGCCGGAAATCGAGCTGGTTGGCCGAGATGCCGAACTTGAGGTGGTACGTCCCGCGCGCCGTGGCCTCCGGCACCTCCACCTTCACCTGGAAGGCGGTCCGTTGGCCGGCGCGAAGCTCGGCGATGCTCTGCGGCGTCACCTGCACGGTGATGTTGCCGCCGTCGGGCCGCGCGGTGAGCCGGATGTTGTTGAGCCAGGTGGGGTAGTTGTTCTGCACGAAGACGCGGAACTGCTCGGTCCGATCGACGGTGGTGACCTGCTTCTCGGGCTTCACCACGATCCGGTCCGGCGTGCGGTAGATGTTGTTGCACAAGTGCCCGGAGGCCTGCAGCCCGGCCAACAGCACGCCACCCAGCACCCACAGCGAGGCTCGTCGCATGGTCGTCTCCCCGAATCCCAGCGCCGTTGCGTGGTTAGATACCCCAGCAGGCAGCTTTTCCCTCCACGATTTTCGAGGTGACGTGGCGGGTAGCACCCCCTCCTTGGCAAGGAGGGGGCAGGGGGAGGTCCGGATCCAGCGGCGTCGGGGTAGCCTGGACCTCACCCCAGCCCTCTCCTTGGCAAGGAGAGGGAGTCGGAACCCGAGCGGGGCGCCGCGCGGCGTGCCGCGCGTATTGACATTGCCGGACCCTCTGGGGATAATGGCAGAGCGGTGGATTGGTGGTGTCATGAGGCACAAGAGGCGGTTCGCAGTCGCGGCGCTGGCGGGGCTTGTGGTGGTCCTCGGGGGCTGCAAGCGCGAGGCGGAGACTGCCCCCACGCCGGCGCCGGCCACCCAGCCCGAGCCGACCACCGCGCCGCCCACCGGGACCGCCCCCACGGCCCCTGCCGCGCCGGAGAGCACCGCCCTGCCGCCCGCCGCGGGCAACGCCGCCAAGCTGAGCGGCGTGCTGCTCACCCCCAAGGCCGGCGTGCAAATCCTCCTGCCCGACAACTGGGAGCAGAAAGAGCCCGACGACGGCTCGCTCGCCATCCTCGTCCGCCGCGAGCCCATTGGCGGGGTCAACGTCACCGTCACCTTCGACTACACCGTCTGCTCCAGCCTGGCCCCCAACGCCAGCATCGAGTCGCTCCGCGACGAGTTCAGCCGGCAGTTCACCGAGACGCTCGCCGAGCGGAACTACAAGACCCTCGAGACCAAGCCGGTGAGCATCGCCGGCCACGCCGCGCTGGCCATGACCGGCGACCTGGACGAGCACGGCACGCCGCTGCGCACCAAGCAGTTGATCATCCAGCAGGCCAAGGGCTTTTGGTGCCTCGGTGTGGTCGGCCCGCGCGACGCTTTCGACAAGCAGGTCGTGTCCGAGTTCGACGCCATCGCCGCCTCGCTGCAGCTCCCGCCGGACTGAACCGCCGGGCTCAGCCACCTCCCCGACCAGAATCACAGATACCCGGGATGAGGACGATGTTGCCGGACGGGTAGCGCCGCCGGTTGGCGGGCTAAGTCGTCGGCGCTCATCTTTGGCATCCTGCGCATCTGTGTCGTCCCGAATGCACCCGACCCAGAGCAGGGCAGCTAGCTCAGCACACTCTTCAGCCGCGCCTGGAGCGCCGCCACGTCGCGCCCGTCGCCCGCGCCGGAGCCCCACACCACGTCGTCCGGCTCCGCCACGTAAGGCGCCAGCGACTTGCGCACGGCCTCGTGCAACAGCTCTGCCTCCGCCGCCGTGTACTGCGCCGCGAGCAGATCGGCCTTGTTGATGAACACCAGCCGCGGCACCTCGGCGCGCTCCTCGCGGAGGGTCTCGAGGAAGGCCAGATCGGCGTGGAAGGGCTGCTCGTCGATCACCAGGACGACCGCGTCGTCGGGGCCGACCTGGCGCTGGATCAGGCTGTGGTCGCCCAGGTTGACCGCCCCGCAGGGCAGCTCGCGGATCAGCCACGAGTCGAGGAACTGGGCGGTCTGGTCGAGCGGCGCCTCGGAGCCGAAGAGGTCTGTGCCGAGGAGGGCGTTGGCCACGGCCGACTTGCCCGCCCGCGCTCGGCCGGCGAGCACCAGGAAGCGCTGCCCCGGCTGCCGGCGCGGCTCGCTGGCGGCCACCTCGGCCCGCTCGTCCGCCGACCGGCGCGAGCCGGCCCGGCGGCCGATCCACCACAGCCCGCCCACCACCACCGCGCCCGCGCCGAGCAATTGCCAGACCCAGCGCGGCGGACGCCAGCCAGTGAAGCTCGCCATGATCACCACCCCTGAGGAGAGCGTAGTCGCGGCACCGAACCGGTGTCAAGGCCCGCTGTCGGCAGGGGTGACTGGCGGCGCCAGGAGTCTTGTCTGCTCCTCCCCCTGCGAAGCGGGGGGAGGCGGGAGGGGGGTCCTCCGGCTACCGCGAACCGGCCGGAAACCCCCACCCCGTCCCTCCCCCGCTTCGTAGGGGAGGGGGCTCCCGAGATTCCAACCACTCCCTGTCGGCAGCTCGGCTCGGTCACTCCGGCCGGGCGCGCGGCGGCGAGTCCCCGGGACCGACTTGCACCCTGCAAGCGGGCCGGTCGGGCGAACTCCTCCCATCGCCCCACCTCCCCTCTGCTATAATCCCCGCCGCGGAGGACGCGGCATGTGGCCGGAGCTGACCGAACACGAGCTGGAACGGTATAAGCGGCAGATTCAGATGGCCGGCTTCGGCGAGGAGTCGCAGCGTCGGCTGAAGGGCGCCAGCGCGCTTGTCACCCGCCTCGGCGGGCTCGGCGGGCCGGCGGCGCTCTACCTCGCCATGGCCGGGATCGGCAAGCTCTTCATCGCCCACGGCGGCACCTGCACCCCGTCCAACCTGAACCGCATGCTCCTCATGCGCGACGACGCGGTCGGCAGGCCGCGGATCCCGACCCTCGAGATCGTCACCTCGACCGACTACGCCACGGAGGAGAACGTCGGCGAGTGGGTTTCACAGGTGGACCTGGTCTGCACTACCACGCCCGATTTCGGCGAACGGCTGGTGCTCAATCGTGAATGCGTGCGGCAGCGCAAGCCGCTCGTCCACAGCGGGATGAACGAGTGGGAGTGCCAGCTCACCGTGATCGTGCCGGGGCAGACGCCATGCCTGGAGTGCCTGGTGCCCGAGCCACCCGAGTGGTGGGACCCCTACGGTTTCGGCGTGATCGGCCCGGTGTGCGGCATGCTGGGCTGTCTCACGGCGCTGGAGGCGATCAAGGTGCTGACCGGCTGCGCCGAGCCGCTGGCGGGCACGATCCTGTCGATCGACCTGGAAGAGATGAGCATGTCGAAATGCCGCCCGAATCGGCGAAGCGATTGCGGGGCGTGCGGGCACCTATAGGCGAGGGAGACGTGGACATGGCGGTGGAGATCAGGATCCCGGCGGCGTTGCGGCGGTTCACCGGCGGCGCGCGGCGGGTGGAGGTGGCGGCCGGTACGCTGGCCGAGGTGCTCGCCGGGGTGTTCGGGCAGCATCCGGATCTGCGCGGGCGGATGCTCACGGCCGAGGGCGGGCTGCGGGCCGACGCGCGGGTGTTCATCGCCGGTGACGAGCCGGAGCAGGGCCTCGCCACGGCCGTCGGCGACGGCGCGGAGGTGACCATCCTGCCGCCCATTGCGGGAGCCTGACGTGGCCGAGATCCCACGCTACGCGCGCCAGACCATTCTGCCCGAGGTCGGCCGGGAGGGCCAGGCGCGGCTCGCCGAGGCCACCGTGGCGGTGATGGGCTGTGGGGCGCTGGGCAGCGTCGCCGCCACCATCCTCGCCCGCAGCGGCGTCGGCCACCTGCGCCTGATCGACCGCGACGTGGTGGAGCTGCACAACCTCCAGCGGCAGGTGCTCTACAACGAGGACGACGCTGCCCGGGGCGTGCCCAAGGCCGCCGCCGCCGCGGAACGGCTGCAGGCGGTGAACGGCAGCATCGAGGTCCTCCCCTTCGTCGCGGACGTGGACCACCGCAACATCGAGGACCTCCTCGTGGGCTGCGATGTGGTGGTGGACGCGGTGGACAACTTCGAGAGCCGCTACCTGCTCAACGACGCCGCGGTGAAGCACGGCATCCCCTGGGTCTACGGCGGGGTGATCGGGGTGGGCGGCGTCTCCATGCCGATCCTGCCGGGCGACGGGCCGTGCTTCCGCTGCCTCTTCCCGTCGGACCCGGGCCCCGGCGCCGTGGAGACCTGCGACACGGCGGGGATCCTGAGCACCATCGTGCACATCGTTTCGGCGTTCCAGGCCACCGAAGCGCTGAAGCTGGCGATGGGCCGGCGCGATGAGGTGCGGCGCGAGCTGCTCGAGATCGACGCCTGGAGCGGCGAGAGCGTCCTGCTCCGGATCCATCGCCGCGAAGACTGCCCGGTCTGTGTGGGGCGGCGGTTCGAACACCTGGAGGGCGAGCGCGGGAGCAGCGCCACGCACATGTGCGGGCGCGACGCCGTGCAGATCCGGCCGAAGACGCCGGCCAAGCTGGACCTGCCCGACCTGGCCGAGCGGCTGAAGGCGGTGGGCAGCGTCAACTGCCACCCGATGCTGGTGCGGCTCGAGGTGGAGGGCTACCAGCTCAGCATCTTTGCCGACGGGCGGGCGATTGTCCACGGCGCGGGCGACGAGACCGTGGCGCGGGCGATCTACGCACGCTATGTTGGGCTCTGATGCTCTCAGTCTCCCTCTCCTTGCCAACGAGAGGGCTGGGGTGAGGTCCTGTCCCAAATGGGCGGGGGTTGGCTCTCCCCCTGCCCCCTCCTTGGCAAGGACGGAGAAAGACGCGGAATCCACGCCGCATCCACCGTAACCTGCAACGGCTCGGCGTCGTCTGATCTCTCGGGTTCGGGGCTGAGTGATGATCCGGGTGATCGCCGTCCTGCTGGCCGCCTCCCTGGCCGGCGCGTCGGAGACGTACGTCCTGGCCGTGGGGATCGACCGGTACGATCGCGACTGGGCCGTCGCACCGCTCAGTTACGCGGCGAACGACGCCGTCGCCGTGGCGCGGGCGTTCCGTGGCGCCGGCGTGCCCGAGCGCAACGTCCGCCTCCTCACCAGCCGTGAGACGGTGCCGCTGCAGCGTCCCACCGGGGCCAACATCCTCGACCTGCTGAGCCGGCTCGCGCGCCGCTGCGACCCGGGCGACACGCTGGTCTTCATGTTCAGCGGCCACGGGCTGCAGGTCGGCGGAGTCTCCTACCTGCTGCCCGTGGAATCCGACCTGGACCACCTCGACCGCACCGCGCTGCCGCTCGACGACGTTCGCCTGGCCTTGGAGCAGGCGCAGGGCGCCAACGTGCTGCTCCTTATCGACGCCTGCCGCAACGAGCCGCGCAAGGCGCGCGGCGCCGGCAACGCGCTGCTGGACGGCGAGTTCGCCAAGGGCGTGCGGCCGCGGCGGGTGCCCGGCGCGGCGGTGATTCTGGCCTGCGACGTGGGGCAGCGGGCGTGGGAGGATCCCGAGACGCACCACGGCGCGTTCACCGCGGTCCTGCTCCGCGGGCTGGCCGGGCCGCTGCGCTCCGGCGACGGCTCGGTGCGGCTGAGCCGTCTGGTCGACTACCTGGCACGGGCGGTGCCGGAGTGGGCGAGCCGCAACGGGCGGCAACAGACGCCGCGGTTCGACGGGCCCGTGGACCTGGATTTCGTGGTGCTCCCGCCGCGGCCGAACGCGGTGCGTGAGCTGCCGCTGGTCTCCACGCTGAAGGTCACCAGCCTCCCGGCGGGCGCGGCCGTGGCGGTCGAGGGCAAGCCGCTGGGCAAGACGCCGCTCCTGGTCCGGCTGCCGCTCCCGGACGGACAGTCGCGGCGGGTTACGGTCGAGGTGGCGCTGGCCGGCTACCAGCGGCGCGCCGCGGACGTCGGGCTCATGCCGGGCGGGTTCCACCAGTGGCTCAACGTGGCGCTCGACCGTGTGGGGGTCGCCCTGCCTCCCCGGCCCGGCCCAGCGCTGGGCTTCGCGCTGCCGGGTTACCTCGGCCGTTGGCGCGCGGAGCTTCCGGCGGGCCTGCGCTACCGTCTCCGCGCGGCCGACGGCATGCCGCAGGTGCTGATCCCGGCGGGCGAGTTCGGCATGGGCAGTCCCGACGGGCAGGGCTCGGCCATCGAGCATCCGCGCAAGCGCGTGAGCGTGGGGGCGTTCTGGATGGACCTCCACCCGGTGACGGTGGCGCAGTTCGAGCGCTACTGCAGCGCCACCTCGCGGCCGATGCCGGG
>JACPDV010000461.1:1469-5761 GCA_016183835.1 Armatimonadota bacterium | reverse complement strand
GGTGGAGGTGATCCTGGGGCGGGCACGGGCACGGGGCCGGTGCGGCGCGACCCGCTGGCGGGCCTTTGCGGGCTCATGCCGCGCGAGTCCGGGTACCCCCTCCTTGCCAAGGAGGGGGTGCCCGAGCGGTGTCGCCCATTCCTTGCCGAGGTGCGGCTGCTGGAGGACGTGCTGCTCTCCGACCGGCTCCGGCGGGAGCTCGGGCCGCGCGGGCTGCATGTCTCCCGGCGCCGCGTGCAGGTGTCGGCGGAGCGGTACGTGGGGCTCGGGATGGCGCGGAGCCTGGTCATCAACGCCGCGGTGATGGCGCTGTACCGCTGGGGCGGCTGGCGCCCGGACCGGCTTTTCGAGGTGCTCTACCAGCCGTGGACCCGCTGACCGCCGCCAATCCGGAAGGGCAAGTCGGGTTTGCATCGTGTCGCGGAGCGGGTATGCTGACATCAAGTCGCCCTCGGTGACGACTGCCGGAGGGGGATTGTCGTGCCCGCCGAGCCAGCCCGGGCTGGGCGGAGACTTGGGAGACGCTCGATGTACCGATTCCTCACCACCACTCTGTTCGTGCTCGCTCTGTTCGCCGGCCGCGCGCCGGGGGCAGAGCCCAAGGCAGCCCTTCGCGGTCTGGTGTCCCAGGGCCAGCCCCTGAGCGACGCGCTCGCTGTGTTCGCCAAGGCCCACGGCCTGACCGTGCTGGTGGATGCCACGCTGGCCACGCGTCCGCTGTGGACCGCTGCCGTGGCCAATGAACCGCTGGCCGTGCTGCGCCACGTGGCGGCCGGGTTGGGCGCGCACGTCGAGGCGGCGGCGGACGGCAAGACGTTCGTCCTGCGCCCCGGCAAAGCCGACGCGGCGCCCCCGACGCCAGGCCCGCCCGGCGAGCAACAACTCGTTCTCGGGGTCAGGTACCTGCGGCCGAGTAGATTCGTGGGCTGGTTTGTGGCCAATCCCAAGGAGATCTACCCGTTGCCGCCGGGGGTCGCGGCGGCCTTTGCCGACGACAACCAGAAGCAGGTCACGGTGCGTGGCAGCGCAGAAGCTCTGCCGGACTTCCGGAACCTGCTCCAGTTGCTCGACCAACCGCCGCAGGAGGTGCGACTGAACGGCTGTTTCGTGGTGCTCTCGCAGGCACAGCTCGAACAGCTCGGCATCTCCTGGGCCGCAGGCAGGAATCCACAGGCCGAGACCAGCACGGGGGTCTACGACAAGCTCGTGGCGAGGATCGTGCGTGACCGCCTGGGGACCGTCTACGTCTACCCGGCAGTGGTCACCAACAACGGAGAACCCGCGCAGATCGCCACGCCCACTGCGCCCGCCACGCCCGGGCAGGCCGACTCGCTCACCATCACCGCCATCCCACGCGTGACCGGCCAGGCGCCGAACGAGAGCATCACGCTCCGCGTGGACATCACCGCGAACGGCCCGGCCGGTGAGACCGTGCCGGGCGTCTCCGGCGCCTACCGGTTCCGCGACGGTGAGACCCTCGCCATCCTGCTGCCGGACGAGGTGGCTGCGGGGATGATCCGGCGTTTCGCGCCGCCCACGGCCGATCCGCCCGCCGAACGGCAGCGCGTCATGTTGCTGATCACCGGCAAGGTGGTGCGCAGCGAGCCGTAGCGCCGGCTCAGATCCCGATCGACACCATCTTCGTCTCGAGGTACTCGTCCAGCCCCTCGATCCCGTTCTCACGCCCCAGGCCGCTCTCTTTCATCCCGCCGAACGGCGCCTGGGGCGTGGCCGGGACCGTGTCATTGATCCCGATGATGCCGTACTCCAAGCCCTCCGCGCAGCGGATCGCCGTGTCCAGGTCGTTCGTCAGGACGAACGCCGCCAAGCCGTAGGCGGTGTCGTTCGCCGCCCTCAGCGCCTGCTCCACCGTGTCGAACCCAAGCAGCGGCATCACCGGCCCGAAAATCTCCTCGCACGTCAGCCGCATCGTGGGCAAGATGTCCGACAAGACTGTCGGCTCGTACCAGAACCCGCGGTCGAAGCCCGCCGGCCGCTTCCCGCCCGTCAACAGGCGCGCCCCCTTGCCGAGCGCGTCGGCGACGAACATCTCCGTCTTCTCCACGTTGCGCGCCTCAAACAGCGGCCCGGCCTCGTTGCCCTCCACCAGCGGGTCGCCCATCGGCATCGCGCGCACCGTCTCGACCGTCGCCTCGGTGAACTCGCGCGCGATCTTGTCGTGGACGTAGAACCGCGTGGGGCTGATGCAGACCTGCCCCATGTTGCGGAACTTGCCCACCGCGCAGACCTTCGCCGCCGCCTCCACGTCCACGTCGGGGAAGATCAGCACCGGCGCATGACCGCCCAGCTCCAGCTCCATCTTCATGAGCTGGTCGGCGCTGCGGCGGAGCAGGTCCTTGCCCACCTCGGTGCTGCCGGTGAAGCTGATCTTGCGGCAGATGGGGTTGTCGAAGAACTCGCCGGCGATTTCGTCGGCGGGGCCGGTGACCAGGTTGACGGTGCCCGCCGGGAAGCCGGCCTCGTGGAGGCACCAGAACCAGGCCATGGTCGCCCACCGGGTGCTTGATCACCCACAGCCGCTTGTTGATCGCGCTGGCGGGGATGATGCGGCCGTAGGCGCGCTTGCCCTCCTCGGCGAACCACTCGAGCGTGGCGGCGGCGCCGCTGATCTCGGCGCGGGCGCCGGCGATGGTCTTGCCCTCTTCGAGGGTGAGGAGCCGGCTGATCTCCTCCAGGTTGGCGCGGGTCAGGTCGGCGGCGCGCTTGAGGATGGCGCCGCGCTCATAAGCGGTGAGACCGCGCCAGGGGTCGAAGGCGGCGCGGGCGGCTTCGAGCGCGCGGCGGGCGTCGGCGCGGGTGCCGTGGGGCACCGTGCGCAGGGTCTCCTCGTTGGTGGGGTTGATGATGTCCAGCGTGGCGCGGTTGGAGGCGTCGCACCATTCGCCGTTGATGTACTGGCGGAAACAGGTGTCCGGGATCATGGGGCGTCTCCTGTGGGTGGCTCGGGCGGCGGGCCGAACTGCTCGAGGTGCCAGGCGTAGTAGAAGGTGACGTCGGGGTCGTCGGGCTCCACGCCGAGCAGGAGCGCGTGGCCGTCGTCGTCGGTGAGCGAGACCACCTGCGTGCGCGCGGGGTCGTTGCGGAAGAGTTTGCGCGGCACCTTGGAGTTGCGCTTGAAGGGCGTGATGCCGTGCACGCGGTAGAGCTTCTCGGGGGTGAGCTCGAGGTGGCCGGGCACCGCGCCGCGGAGTTGGAACGCAACGACGTCGTCGAAGGCGACGATGCGGCGCTCCACCTCGTTCTCCCACTGCTCGGCCAGCTCGCCCTCACGCCCTTCGGCGGCGGCTTCGAACCACTGTTCGTCCTCGATGTAGATGGTCAGCTCGTAGCTGTCGCCCACCAGCGGCGGCTCCTCGTCGATCACCACGCACTCGCCGGGCACGAGCGCCTGGGACAGCTCGCGGCAGACGTCGCCGACGTAGTGCAGCCCCTCGGAATTGCCCACCAGCACCGGACCCTCATCGTCGTCGTAGTAGAAGTGGACAGCGGCGCCGGGCGGGAGCGGGACGCGGTTGTAGACGATGGGGATCACCATCGGCGGCTGGCCGAGCCGCTCCGCGGCCTGGATCAGGAACAGGTTGCAGCGGTGGTCGGTGGAGAGGTGCTTCTCGGCGTACTGCACGCAGGTCCGGTAGGCCCGCCGCCGCCCGAACTCCGATTCAGTCTCGGCGTCGGCCAGAACGCGGTTGAGGAGCAGGTCGACCTCTTCGGCGGGTGTCATCATGTCGTAAGTCTGACTTCCCCGTCGAAGCTGACCACCCTTCTGCCCAAACCAGTCCACCGGGCGCGGGACGACAGGGCCGCAGCATCCTGTCCGAGATCCGGTCCGCTCGGAGATCACCGATGCGCAGGATGTGCAGCATGAGCTGGTGAGGACCGTCGGCAAGATGGTGCGGCTCCTGGTCGGCCCACATCGTTCACATCCTGAGCATCGGTGTTCGTCTGCCGGACTGGCATCCATGGTGCCTGCTTGGCCGCCAGGGGGAACCCGCGCGCGTCCAGGTCGTTACAGACTCGTAGAGCCTGCCCGTTGGGGTGCGGCGGCGGTGGCGGTCGCCCGGCGGGATCAGGTGGGCCAGAGGCGATCATGATCAAGCCCAGCTCTGTCGCCGCGCTCCTCCTCCTGTGCCTCGGCGCCTGCCGCCAGACCCCGCCGCCGGAGACCCCCGCAGCCGCGCCCACGCCGCCCAAGCCGCCCGCCGCGCCCGCCGCCAAGCCGGTCACCGCCAGCCTCGAAAAGACGCTGACCGTCAAACCCGGCGAGACCGTCC
>JACPDV010000461.1:0-1446 GCA_016183835.1 Armatimonadota bacterium | reverse complement strand
CAAACCCGGCGAGACCGTCAAGGTGCCGGCCACGGTTGAGGCTGGTGACGTAGCCATCGCCGTGGCCAGCGCCCTGGACGACGGCGTGGCGCCCACGCTCGCCATCGCCGGCGCCAAGCCCGAGGCGGTCTGCCGCCACGGCTTCCTCAACCAGCGGTCCGCCGCGGTGGTGATGCGGCCGGAGAAGCAGCAAAAGGTGGAGCTGGAGGTCGGCTGCGCGGAGGACCACAGCGGGCCGGTGCTCCTCCGGGTGACGTCGGCCATGCCGGTCGAGCCCGGCAAGCCGGTCAACGGCGCCCTCGCCTCGTTCCAGGATTTCGCCTTCTACCGCCTGCCCTTCCCCGACGAAGTGCGCTACGACGTCAAGGTGGCCGCGGGCAAGGGCGTCGACACGCTCCTCATGAGCTTCAGCCTGCCCCCGCAGCGGCTCGCGGCGATGCCGATCCCCGATCAGCTCAACGACGACGGCAGCGCGCCCCCGAGCAAGGGCTCGTCGGCCCTCGTCTGGCGCTCGGACTACGGCCGGCAGGGGCTCGTCTGCGTCACCGCCGCGCGGCCCGGCACGCTCGGCCCCTACCGGCTGCAGGTCACCGCACTGATCCGCGCGGATGTGCCGCAGCCGAAGAACGCTAACCGAGCGGTCCCGTGGCCGTCGGCACCCGACGGATGAAGCGCTCGACCGTCGGCAGCACGTCGGGCGGGCACTCGATGGTCGTCCCCAACTCGCGCGGCCCGCGGTAGCCCAGGATCAGCAGCAGCATCTCGCGCACCGGCGCGGCCAAGCGGGCGTCCGCCGGCGCCCGGGTGGGCGCCACGCCGTCGGGCCCGATGGCCACGCGCGCCTCTTGCTCCCCGGCGGCCAGCTCCAGCACAAGCTCGTCCCGCGCGCCCCCCGCCTCCGCCAGCCGGCGGGTCCACTCCGGCGCCGCGGCCTCCACCAACGCGGGCAGATCCACCAGCAGGAGCATGTTCCCCGCGGGCGCGGTGAACAGCTCGTGGAGGACGTAGCCGACCCCGGCCGTGACCAGCGCCGCCTCCACCGCCGGATCGAAGGGGAAGCGGCCCACGGCGCGGTCGATCCGGCAGCGCAGCAGCTCGCCGAGCCCGTGGCGCACCAGCGCGGCGAGGGCGTTCGGCCGGGCCAGGTCGAACGCGCCGGTCAGCGTGCCCTCGCCCGGATCGAGGTGGATCTGGAGGTAGCCGGCCAGGGAGTCGCCCTGCTCGTAGACCCACCGCCGGCCGCTCTGATCGGGTCCGCCGACCTCGGGCCGCGGCGTGCCGCGCCGCCTGAGCGCGCCGACGCGAGTGCCCGGACAGAGGTCCTCCAGCCGCGCGCGCGCGCGCCAGTCGCGCGCCGGATGGTACGGCCGGATCCGCTCGGCCTCGTCGGGTGCCAGCCGCAGCGCCTCTTCGACGGGGATGGTCACCGCGCCCGCGCGCACCGGC
>JACPDV010000460.1 GCA_016183835.1 Armatimonadota bacterium | reverse complement strand
GCTGGGGGGGAGCGGCCCTGAACCGGTGGGGGCTGGACCGGCTTGAGGCCGCTGCTCAGACGTGGGGTGTACAAGCGGTGGTGGCCTGGGGGCCGCTGGCTCTGGAGAAATGGGGGCTGGACACACTGGGAGCAGCCGCCCGGCAGTGGGGCATAGATACCGTGGCGCGTTGGGGTCCTGATGCCTTGGAGCGCTACGGCCGCGCGGCTCTAGAGCGCTGGGGCCGCAAGGCCCTGGACGAGGCCGCCCAGCGCTGGGGACTACACGCTGTGAGGTCACTGGGGATAGAGAGACTAGAGCGCTCAGACGAACGGCGCTGATAGGCGCGCAACGTGGTGGCGGAAGACGCAGACTCGACGTCAAACTGCCGACACTCCCCGGCGGCCGGCTACCCGCAACGTCGGCCGCGCGCGCTTGGATGCCTTGCCGAAGACTTCGTTCTCAGGCTACGGGCTCGCCACAGTGCTGTGCGTGCTGGTTCGGACCCAGGGCCAACAGATGACATGGAGGCGGCGCCTCAGAGGGCTGCAGTGTACACGAGCTCACGGCATCATGCGCCGGTCACGGGCTGAGGGTCCCGAGCCCAGGCGACGAGGTACTGGCGGTACCGCTGGCCGCCTGGATCAGGGCACTCGTCGTGGCCGCGTCTCCTTGCCAAGCAGCCGCGAACCCAGCGCCGAGGCTCGCCTTGAGGGTTTCGATTTGGCTCTTGAGCGCCTTGTAGACATCCTCCAGATCGGACAACTCAACGCCGCTGGCGCGGGCGTTTGTCATGTGGGCGGTGAGCTTGCTGGTTAGGGTGTGCCAGTTGCTGAGGCACTGCGGCATCGCCGCGCGTTGGTTGGCAGGGGTGATCGTGGTGTCGAGGTCCCAGGCGCGCCAGTCGTCCGCTCTGGTTCTTTCGAGGTAGAAGAAGTCAATGATGGCCCGCCCGTGAATCGCCAGGCTCTCGATAGCTGCGTTCCTCACCGGGTCGGCGTCAGACCCGGTCATCGGCAGCAGGGCACGCATGGCTCTGAACATCCACCATTCATATCCGAGGTGCCGGACGATCTGTAGTTGCTGTGGCGTCATTTGGATCTCCTGCAACGGCCCGTTGCGCGGCGAATCATAGCCCCGCTGGGCTCTTCTGCCGTCAGGGGTCCGTCACGCCCGCTCGCCGCCCCCGTGGACCAGGTCCGTCAAGCTCTCGAACCCCACCAGCGCGCGGCTCTCCTGCACGGGTGCCGCCGACGGCTCGCCGGCCGGCGGCGAGGTCCGCGGCGCGTCGGCCGGCTTGTTCAGCAGCAGCGAACGGTCCTTGCTGCGCGACTCGCCCACCGCCGTGACGTACACCGCGCGGTCGTCCACCACCGGGCACTCGTGCTCGCAGATGCCGCAGCCGATGCACAGCTCGGGGTCGATGTAGGGCCGCCGGAGCACCAGCTCCTTGCCCCACCGGTCGGTGGTGCGGTACTCCCGCGTGAAGATCGCCTTCGGGCTGACCGGGCAGACCTCCTCGCAGACCACACAGGCGGTGTCCATCGCCCACGGCAGGCAGCGCCCGCGGTTGTAGAACGCCATCCCCGTCACAACCGGGCCGACCGCCGCCCACTCGCCTTCGCCGCGCTTCTGGGCGATGCTGATCTTCTGGATGGCGCCGGTGGGGCAGACCTGCCCGCAGAGCGTGCAGTTCAGCTCGCAGTAGCCCATCCGCATGTTCATCACCGGGGTCCAGAGCCCCTCGAGGCCGGCCTCGTAGAGCGCGGGCTGGAGCACGTTGGTGGGGCAGACGCGGATGCACTGGTCGCACTTGATGCAGCGCTCGAGGAAGTCGGGCTCCGCCACCGAGCCGGGCGGGCGGATGCAGGTGCGGCGGAAGTTGCTGCTGGTGTCGCCGGTGCCGCGCGCGAAGGCGGCGAACAGCCCGCCCACCACCACCGCGAACACCGTCCGGCGGCGGTTGAGGTCGGGCTCGCGCACCTGGCCCGTGCCGGTGGGAAAGAACGAGTACGTCAGCGCATCCTCGGGGCAGTCCTCGATGCAGTTGAAGCAGACGAAGCACTCGGACTGCCGCAGCGCCGAGTGCGGGTCGCTGGCGCCCTCGCAGGAGCGGAGGCAGAGGTCGCAGTCGGTGCAGCGGTCGAGGTTGCGGTGGATGCGGAACAGGCTGAAGCGCGAGAGCCAGCCGAGGAGCGCGCCGAGCGGGCAGAGCGTGCGGCAGAAGAAGCGCGGGATGAGCAGGTTCATCGCCAGGAAGAAGACGAACAGCCCGCCAGCGAGCCAGGCGTACTGGTGCTGGTGCGGCCGGACGTAGACCGTGCCGGTGGCCTGGTCGAGGGTGGGCAGCACGCTGGTGGTGAACGAGCGGTAGATGGTAGGGATGGGATCGAGCAACCCGTTCTGCAGCGAGCCGAAGGCCGCGGCGATCAGGATGCCGACCAGGATGTAGTACTTGACCTGCTGGAACGGCCGGTAGCGGTTGCTGTCGAGCCGGTCCTTGTCGCTCCGCCGGTTGAACAGCCAGCCCGTGAACTGCAAAATGATGCCCATCGGGCAGATCCAGTTGCAGAAGAAACGGCCGAGGAGCAGGGTGGGGAGGATCAGCACGAGCGACCAGACGAGCGCCTGGTAGACGCGGTGGGTGGCGATGGTGGTGGCGATGGCGACGAGCGGATCGACCTCGAGGAAGAGGCTCACCGGGTAGCCCTTCAAGGTGCTGAAGGACGTGATGAACATGAAGAACAGGAACAGCCCGATCGACACCGCCTGCACGATCACACGGACCCGAGTAATCCGCACGGTGGTCTCCCGGCCCGCTGTCAGACGGTGAGCTCGGCGGGGCCGGAGCCCTGCCAGTCGGTGCTGCCGAGGCCGCGCTCCTGAGCCATCGCCAGGTAGTCGGGCGGCGGCTGGCGGCGCTCGAAAAGGGTGTAGCCGTAGCTGTCCACGCTGACCATGTCGAGCCCGGCCACCACGGTGTTGCCCGGCTTGAGGTCGCTCAGGCTGCCGCCGGTGGGCCCATGGCGCATCAGGATCCGGGTGGCGTCGAGGATCACCATGGTCGGGTGCATCATCAACGGGAAGTCGCTGACGATGTTGTGGATCTGCTGGTGGAACTGGTTGCGCCGGCCGCCGAGGAGCCCGTACCAGTTCTTCATGGTCATCGAGGCGCCGCACAGGTTGTGGTCCTTGCAGGGCGCGATGCCGATCACCTTGGTGGCGTAGCGGAAGGGCTCATAGAAAAACTGCCAGTTGTCGAGCGCCAGGCCGCGGCTGCCCTCGAGGGCGCCCTGGTCGGTCCTGAAGCGCCCGACGGCGATCTCGCTGAAGCGGTCGGGGCTGGGCATGAACAGCTCGCATCCGGCGGCGGCCGCGGCGGCCTGGATGCCGGTCTTGTGGAAGCAGCCCTCCGGCTGGTTGATGGGGTTGTCGGCCACCAGGATGCGCCGGGCGCCGGCCTCGCGGACCAGTTTGGCCACGGCGCCGAGCACCTCGGGCGAGGTGGTGGCGCCCAGCGCCGGCCCGCGGTCGAAGGCGACATTGGGCTTGAGGACCACGATGTCGCCGGGCTTGATGTAGGCGTTCATGCCGCCCAGGGCGCCGACCGCGGCACGGACCATGGCCTCCACGTCGCTGCCGTGGGCGATGCCCAGGGTCTTGGCGCCGGCCGGCGGCTCGACCCGGAAGCGCCGCAGCGTCTGGCTCTCGGCGGTCGCCAGGTCGCGGAAGTAGCGGTCGCCGGCGCGCGAGTCGTGGAGCTTGAGGCCCAGCGCCGTGGCAGCGGCCAGGGCCGCGCCCGCGCCGCCGACCCGCCGGAGGAACTCGCGGCGGTCCATCGGTTCTTCGCTCATGGATCCGTATCTACTGCGCGGCGAGCCGCGCGGCAATGGTCTCGGCCGGGCGCTTGCCCTCGACATACGACACGCCGGCAAAGGTCGTGCCCCGGCGGAAGACGATGTCGACCATTCCCTTGTCGTCCATCTCCGTCATGCTGACGCCCGAGAGCTTCACCTGGCTCACTTTGGCCTTGGAGGACTTGAGGAAGGCCTGGTACTTCGCCAGCAGCTCGGCAGCCTTGGCTTCGGTGTCGCGCCGAGCGACGAACGCCTGGACCTCCACGCCGCCCACGTCGTACTTGGCGGTGTAGAGGTCGTCGAACCAGTCTTGGCCCAGCCCCTCTTTGAGCACGTAGGTGATGGTGCCCGGCTTGAGGCCCTGCTTCGGGAACCAGGTCAGGCCGGGGACCTGGAACTCGGTCCTGGGCAGCTTGTCGTTGAGCTGGGCGGCCAGCTCGGCGGCCTGCTCCACCGCCGGCTGGGCGTTGGAGCTGGGCTGCACCTGGCAGTAGTAGCGGTCGCGCCAGAAGTAGAGGCTGCCCTCGCTGTCGTGCCCCTCCTGCCCGAGCTGGAGCGGCTTCTCGTCGCCGGTGCGCTCGCTGCCGTACATGCCGAAGGCCTGCAGCGGGGTGCCCTGGTCGTAGACATAGACCTCGACGCTGCCGGCCTCGGCGCCGCCGGCGGGCTTCGGCTCGGCGAAGGAGAGGCACTCCATGCCCACCACGCCGTAGGCCAGGCGCCGCCCTCGGCGGCCGCGGCAGCGCCGGGCGCGGCGGACGGCGCCTCACCCTCGCCGCCGAGGTCGGGCTGCGCCGCGGCAGACTCGGCGGGTGCGGCGGGCTGGGCCGGGGCGGCGACGGAGCTGGTCTGGCCGGCGAACAGCGCGGGGTCGTAGTGCCCCCAGAGGAGCCCTTTGGGCGCCAAACCGTAGATCAGCATCCACGCACAGAGCAGCATCACAAACGACAGGATGCCGACCCCGATGTAGTGCTCTCGCGGCCCGATGTTGCGGCCGAGGCGTTCGGTCTTGCGGCTGCCGCGGGACGTCTCAGTGGCCATTCGGACGACCTCGTCCGCTCAAGAGCGGAGCAACCGAAGTGTAGCGAGGGTGCGGCTCTACTGTCAAGCCGGCGCGCCGGGTCCGGCATCCCGCATTCGCTTGCGCCACAATCATCCTAAGGACTATCCTGCGCCGTGTCCGCCGGCCTTGTGACGCCGACGTTGCGTGGCGGGGCAGGAGAGCCGGACCCGGACGACCAACAGCCCCAAGGGCCAACTCGGAGGGAATCCATGGAAGCAGCGGACGGCAAGTCATCCCGGCGACGTTTCTTGCAGCAGGCGGGCGGCCTGGCCGCGGCGGTCGGCCTCGGCGCCTGTGCCCAGCATACACAACACGCCAGCGAAGCCCCGGCGGCTCCCGTGCCCGCCACGCCGCCGGTGCTCAAGGCCCAGGCCGGTGCCGAGCTCCAGCGCCGCACCATCGGCAAGACCGGGCTCGAGGTCACGGTGATCGGCTTCGGCTGCGGCAGCCTCAACCCGCAGGTGGTGCGCCGCGGCATCGACCAGGGCATCAACTACGTGGACACTTCGCACTGCTACGGCACCGAGGAGCAGGTCGGGCAGGCCATCAAAGGCGTGCGGGACAAGGTCGTGCTGTGCACCAAATGGTGCCCGGGGCCCGACGCGACCAAGGACCAGATCCTGGCGATGCTGGACACCAGCCTCCAGCGGATGGGCACCGACCACATCGATCTGCTCCTGCTCCACATGGTGGGCGACCACGGCGGGATGCAGGACACCGGCTACAACCGGATCGACAACCCGGCGCTGTATGAGGCGATCGAGACGGCGCGGAAGTCGGGCAAGGCGCGCTTCTTCGGCATCAGCTCGCACGTCGGGCAGCGCAAGGACCTCCTCACCCACGCCATCGGCCAGGGTGTGTTCGACGCCATCCTGGTGGCTTACAGCTACGACAACTTCACGCGCGCGGAGATCCCCGCCCTGCTCAAGCTCTGCCAGGAGAAGAAGATCGGCGTGATCGGGATGAAGGCCACCGGCGGCAACCACCAGCCGCCCGAGCTGGCCGGGGAGGAGCTGGACCTCTACCAGGCGCAGCTCAAGTGGGCCATCCTGCAGGGCTGCGCCACTGTGATCAACACGCGCATCTCGAAGAGTCTGCAGGACCAGGACCGCGCCATCGCCATGGCACAGCAGAAGATCGCGCTGACGAGCCGCGACACCGATCTGCTCCAGCGCTACTCGATGGCGATCGCCGCCGAGCTGTGCCGCGGCTGCAGCGAGCACTGCCAGAGCGCCTGCCCGGAGAGCATCCGGATCGCCGACATCCTCCGCTATCGGATGTACTATCGCGGCTACGGCGATACCCAGCAGGCCCTGCAGCGGTACAATGCACTGCGGCCCGAGGAGCGGCTGGCAAGCCGCTGCGGCGAGTGCAACCTGTGCTCGCAGAGCTGCCCCTTCGGACTGCGGGTGGTCGAGCAGTTGTTCGACGCCAAGGCGCTCTTGACCGCCTAGCCGGCGGATGGTAGGGAACGTGTCCTGGCGGTCGGGCGTTGGACTCGACAGGAGCCCGGCCGCCGGGAGATGAGCGAACCATGTCGGTGCAGGACAGGCATGACAGCTACCTTCTCG
>JACPDV010000459.1 GCA_016183835.1 Armatimonadota bacterium | reverse complement strand
GCTCCTGTGCGGGGCTTCTCCTTCTTCGGCAGGATGGCCCACCCGTGCCGCCGAATCGCGTTCACTTACGTTCCGGGCTATCGGTTGCCTACGCGAGCTTCGGACCTGCACAGGTACTCCCGGCGGGATTTCAACCCGCTAAGCACCGTGCCCGAGTTGCTGTCCGGCCCAAGGTAGGGGCGGGGTCTCCCCGCCCGATGCGCCAGGTGGGAGCCCTCTGCGCCCGATCCCGGCCGGCCGGACGGGCGAGGAGACCTCGCCCCTACCGGCGCCGTTGGCGCGCTGGACAACAACTCGGGGTGGCTGCTTAGCGACGTGCGCTGCGAGGCGCACCCAAAGCCACCTTCGTGGGTTCCAGATCCGGAGTCCGGCCGAGGGCGGCTCCACCGGCACCGGTTGACTCAAATGTTTGTTTGCACCACACTGCCCGGCATGAGCGACCATGCGCTGCCCTTGGCGACGGAATCCCGCGGGGTGGAGGTAAGCGAGCTGCCGTGCCGGAGCGTCCTCAACCGCTCGGTCGGCAGCCGGGTTCACATGGACCTGACCATCAACCCGTACCGCGGCTGCGAGTTCGGCTGCCGCTACTGCTACGCCCGCTACTCGCACGAGTTCCTCGACCGCACGCCCGAGGAGTTCGAGACGCGGATCTTCGCCAAGCTCGACGCGCCGCGCGTGCTGGCGGCGGAGCTGGCGCGAATGAAGGTGGCCGGTCGCAAGATCGCCATCGGCACCGCCACCGACCCCTACCAGCCCATCGAGCGCGAGCTGCGGGTCACCCGCGGGATCCTCGAGGCGCTCTGCGGCTGCCGCGGGGCGCACGTCAGTCTGATCACCAAGTCCGGCTTGGTGACGCGTGACATCGACCTCTTCCGCAAGCTCCACGAGCGGCATCACCTCTCGGTTGCGCTGACGCTGATCACGCTCGACCGCGCGATGCAGCGCAAGCTGGAGCCCCGCGCGCCGACGCCCGAGAAGCGGCTGGCGGCGATCCGCGAGCTGGCGGACGCCGGCTTGCGGGTGGGGGTCAGCTACAGCCCGCTGATGCCGGGGGTGAACGACTCCCAGGTGGACATCGACGGACTGCTCGCTGCGGCGGCGGAGGCCGGGGCCGCGTTCGCGTACGGGCAGGTGTTGTGGGTGCCGTCCTGCGCGCGTCCGTTCCTGTTCGAGTGGCTCAGGGAGCAGTTTCGGGAGCGGGTGTGGGCCTATCGTCGGCTCTACGAGCACGGCGTGGACCCGCCGGAGGCGGTGCGGGCCGGGATCCTGCGCAGGTTCGAGGCGGCGCGGGATGCGGCGGGTCTGGCGGGGCGCGGGATGTGCGAGGAGGAGGGGGAGGCGGTGCAGATGGTATTGTTCGGGTAGAGGCCAAAGAGGACGATGGTGACGACCAGTCTGCTGCCCCATCGGCTCGGGCTGCTACCCACGGCCCTGCTGCTGGCTGCGTGCTCGCCCGTGGCGCTGGTGGCACAGCCTCCCGTGCAGGAGCCGGTTGCCACCCACGTCTACTACGTCGGTCCGCAGCGCCCCGAGGCCGATGACGCCAACCCCGGGACGTCGCCGCTGCGGCCCTGGCGCACCGTGGCGAAGGCCAACCAGACCCTGGCGGCGGGTGACACGGTGGTGCTCGCCGCCGACACCTATGACGAGATCAGCCCGCGGAACAGCGGTGCGCCCGACTCGCCCATCACGTACGTCGCCCGGGCGGGCACCATGCCGGTCGTCCGGCACGTCCTGCTCCTCAAGCGAGACCACATCCGCATTGTCGGGTTCGAGATCACGCAGGACACCAAGGCGCACCGCCACGGCATCGAGATCTATGGCTCCCACCACTGCGAGATCCTGAACAACCACATCCATCACACGGCGGGCCAGGGGATCCGCAACAACGCCTACTACGGGCCGTCGGACTACACCGTCATCCGGGGCAACACGATCGCCTGGACCGGCTCGCCCCAGGGCCTGACGGGCGAGGCCAAGGGCGACGCCAGCATCGCCCTGCTGGGGAGCCACTGCCTGATTGAGTACAATGACATCTCGCACACGCTCGACTTCATGAATACCAATGGCGGGTACAACATCATCCGCAACAACTACCTGCACGATTTCCGCAACGCCGACTTCCCGGACGGGCCCGGCGACGGGGCCCACGTGGACATCTGGCAGCCGTACGGAACCCTCGGCCAGCCGTCCGATCACAACGTGTTCGAGTGCAACTGGGCCGCGGACAACCGGGAGGCCAACTCCCATTTCAACCAGATCCGCGACGAGACTCGGCCGCGCTCGGGCGAGAAGGAGTTCGTGATCCGGGGCAATGTCGCGCTCCGCATGGGGAGTTACGCGTGCCAGTTCGGGGCCATCGATCGGGTCCACTTCTACAACAACACCCTCGTGGACCTATGCTGCTCGCAGCCTGAGGCCAGGCGCGGCTGGGAGACAATCGGCTTCAACCGCGAGGGCGACGACCCGAGCACGGGGAGCCACGTCTTCAACGTCATCTTCTTCGCCGTGTGCCGGCCGAACGGCGGCCGCATCATCGGCGTCGGCGAGGGGTGCGACGCACAGATCAGCCACAACGCCTGCGAGCGGTCCGGGATGCACCCGAGCTGTGTGGTCACCGCCGGAATCGGGTTCGCCGACTACGCCAAGGACGATGTGCACCTGGCCCCTGGCTCGCGGGCCATCGATGCCGGCCGGCCCATGACGGTGGTGACCTCGCCCGCCGGCCGCGGCGCGTCCTTCACGGTCGAGGACGCCGGCTGCTTCGTGGATGGGTTCAGCATCACCGCGGGGGACTCGATCCGGGTCGGCCGCTCGGCGCCGGCCACCATCACGCAAGTGGACCACGCGGCGAACCGCATCACGGTCGGCTCACCGGTCGTGTGGCAGCCGGGCGACCCGGTGGTCCTGGCACACCAAGATGTCACCCCCGACATCGGAGCCTTCGAGTACAGCGCGGACCACTCGTTCGATGTGGCCCTGTCGCCGCCCGTGGTGGCGGCTCCGGGAAGACTTCGGCTGACGGCCACCGTGCGCCGTCATGAGAACGCCCGCTTCGTGATCTTCTACGTGGACAACCTTCCGGTGGGCACGGCAGAAGCAGAGCCCTACGCCGTGGCATGGACCGTGCCGGAGCCGGGCCGAGAGCACCGGCTGACGGTCACGGCCTACGGCCGGTTCGCCTCGCCGCAGCCGACAAAGAGCGCGGTCATCGAGCGGTGGTCGGCTGGGGGCGACCGCTAGACGGGTCTCCGGCGCTGCCGTCGGCCCGGGTCACTCCACCTCGATCACCCACCCCTTCCCCGCCTCCACGCTGATCTCCCCACCCACCCCGAACTCCCGCGGCGCCTGGAAGTAGTCGATCCCCGGCGCCCCCAGCTTCACCTTCCGCGGGTCCAGCCCCAGCGCCTTCCAGTCCATCCGCAGCCGCACCGCCACCGTCTCCGGATGCCAGCTTGCCAGGCAGATCAGCGCCTTCCCCTTCTGCCGGTAGACCGTCGCCAGGACATCCTTCTGGTTCGTGCGCACCGGGCACTCGGGCCGCCAGTAGCCCATCATCTCGCTCTTCTCGATCCCCCACTCGTCCCACAACCGCCACATCGCCGGCGCCGACGGGTGCTGCCGGCCGCTCATCCCGTACACCATCCCGCGGTACGCGTTGCCGCCGTTCTCGTAGTTCAGCATCTCGCTCGTCAGGCCGAACGGCAGGCCCGAGATCTCCACCAGCCAGTAGTCCGGCGAGCGGTTGTAGTCGTACATCTCCCCGATCCAGAGCGTCGTCATGTAGGGCAGGTGCTCCAGGTACTCGTTGAGCGGGCTGACGTGGTGGTCGAGGTAGTCGTAGTCGTTGCCGCAGTGGAAGTTGATCCGGTAGCCGGGGTTGGCGCGGCGCATCACCCGCGCCACGCGCTTCATGATCTCGCGGTCGTAGCCGATGCCGTCGAGGTAGAGCCCGTCCACGCCGGTGTTGCGCATCAGCCAGCCGAGGCCCTCGATGTAGTAGTTGTGCCAGCGCGAGAGCCCCTTGGTGCCGATGGCCGCATCCGTCTCGCCGTTCCACAGCGGCTGCCGCCAGGCCGGGGTGTAGCCGCTCACCAGGTGCTCCTGGAGCCACGGGTAGCCGCCGCCGGCCTGGCTGAGCGTGGCGCCTTTGTCGGAGTAGAGCAGCGTCTGGCCGGTCTCGAAGACCTCGCCGCCGAGGCTGCGGAGCGGCCACATCTCCGCCACGTGGTCGCTCAGCTCGCGCACCGTGTAGTAGACGTTGACCCCCATCTTCTGCGGCTCGCCGGTGAAGCGCAGCTCGAGCGCGCCGGGCTGCGGGGCCATCTGGTAGCCGCCGGTGATGCGCCCGCCGCCGCCGGCAGAGCGCTCGGGCTGCGTCACGCCGGGCGGGGTCACATGGCTGAAGGTGTCCAGAAGGAGCGTGCCGTCGTCGACGGCCTCCTCGATGGGCGCCCCCTCTTGGTACGGCCGGTCGGTGATCTTCAGGCCGGTGATGCCGAACGGCCCGTCGAGCTTGAGCGTCGCGCCGTCGAGCGGGGTGTCGAGCAGGCCGGGGAAGTCCGCCTGCTCGGCGACCTTGCGGCCGTCGACGAAGATCCGCAGCGCGTCGCCCCAGGAGAAGCTGAGGAGGTGGCTCTCGCCCTCTTTCCACTCCGGCGAGTGGCTGCCCATCACGATGCGGTACTGGTTGTTGGCCGGGCTGCCGTGGCGGATGTAGACGCGCATGCCCAGGTCGTCGAGGTTCCAGTAGAAGCCGACCTCGTCCTGGTTGGGCCAGGTCAGGTCGAACAGGTTGCGGTTGACCTTGAGGCTCGGGTCGAACAGCAGCTTGGCCCACAGGTGGAGCGTGCCGCGGCGCGGGTCGAGGTTGCCGGGGGCGGGGTACTCGAGCCGGCCGACGCGGCGCATGCCGCCCTGCCCGCGGACGTAGTCCACGTACTGCTTCAGCTCGGGCGCCGTGATGAACGGGTAGTTGATGTACGGGTTCTGCGGGCAGCCGTGGTGGACGTGTTCGATGTTGCCGCCGGCGTAGCCGGGGCCGTAGCGCTGGCTCCAGTGGATCGGGTCCACCGGCTTGAGCGGCGTGACGATGAAACGGTAGCGGAAGGTGAGCGACTCGCCGGCGCGGAGCTTCCGTTCGCCGGTGTAGACGCTGAGCAGCACCTCGTCACCGTTCTCGGTGACCCGCGCGCCACCCTTGCCGCCGTTGCTCCAGCCGACGGGCAGGCCGGTGTCGTGAAGGTTCCAGTGCCAGGCGTCGCGGTCTTCGAGCAGCTTGAGCTGGAGCCCGGCGTCCACCTCGCCGATCCAGACGGAGTTGTCGCTGCGCTCCAGGTCCCACTTCCAGCTCCACTCCTTCGGCCGGTAGCCGCCTCGGCAGCTCATGCCCATCAGATAAGTCGCCACGTCGCGGCGGAGCGGCACCTCGAGCCGGATGTCGCGCAGGTCGGCGTCGCGTTTGGTGGTGAGGACGGTCTCGATCTTGATCGCGCCGTCCATCTCGGTGCGCGAGGTGGTGACGGCCTCGAACCCGTCGCCGGCTGCACGCGACTCGCGGTCCACCGAGGACGTACGCGCGGCCACGGTCCGCGACGCACCCGGACGGAGCGCGGCCGACCCGGCGGCCAGCTCGGCAACGAACGAGATCGGTCTCGCCAGCACCTCCCGCCCGTTGCTGACGATGCTCGCCGGCAGGCCGTCCGGCCCGAAGCGGATCCGCCGGTTGAGGAGGGAGACCGTGTCACCCTTGGCCACCACCCGCGTGAACGGCGGCACCACTTCATCCTCCAGCCCCAGCGATGAGTTGAGCCAGCGCAGCCGCGAGAGCCGCCACAGCTCGCTGTCGCCGTGGTCCTTCAGGACCGCGCCGGAGACATCCAGGCTGAGCGACATCTTCGTCGCCGGCAGACCCTCGGGCCGCACGGTGACCGAGCCCGTGTACACCCCGCTCGCGCTCTCCGGCACGGCCACGCCGACCCAGAGCGCGCGGACCTTGCCCTCGCCCACCTCGAACTTCGGGTGCACCGGTCGGCCGAGCCAGTCGCGCCCGGCCAGATTGATGCACTCGAAGGCGGTCCGCGGGATAACCTTGCCCTGCTGGTTGCGCAGCTCGGCGCACTCCAGCGCGACCTGGCCCAAAGGCTGGTGCGCAGCGTAGAGCCCGAGCTGGAAGACGTACCACTCCCCCGGCTGCGCCTGACCCGCGAACGCGCCGCCCGGTCCGCGCAGGATCCAGCGCTGCGGCAGGTCGTCGATCATCTTCGCCGGGAAGCGCCGGTCCTCGGGGAAGACCAGGTACGGCTCAGAGTGCTCGGCGAGCAGTTGTCGCGTCTCGTCGGCGGTGGCGATGACCTCCATCGGGTCCATCCGGTTGAACTCGCTGCGCGCCTGGATGTCGACCAGCGTAGCCCTGGGCAGCGCGGCAAGGTCCGGGGTCGCGAGGTGGTTGGCGGCGACCCAGGCCGGGTCGGCAGTGTCCTCAGGCTTGAAGTAGGTCCCGGCGTCGTCGAAGTTGCCGCTGCCGGGGTTGTAGGGCAGGTAGTAGATCGCGTAGCTGCCGGGAGCGGTGGCGGGCTGGAAGACAATGTCGCCGAACTCCCGCTCGACGTGCACGCGCACCACGTTACGCACCGGCTGCCCGGTGGCGGCGTCGACCACCAGGACGGCCTTGGTCTCGGGATGCGGGTCGCGCCGGCGCCACTCGATGTGCGCCCAGACGGCGGGCGCGGGCGCCTCGACGCGGACGATGGCGCGGTGGTTGCCATGCCCCTTCGCCGGCCAAGTGCCGAGGCTATAGGAGGCGGCGGTGGCGGGTCCGTCGGCCGTGGCGAGGAGCGGCAGGCAGGCGGCGTAGACGAAGGGGAGCATGGACGGTTCTCCCGGAGGCGAGGTCGGGAGGGGATTCGGTTGCTCGGCAGACAGACCTTCCCTGCACCCGGCGGTTGGAAACCGCGGCAACCATTCAAAACCCACCTTCGTGGGTTTCCGGATCCGGAGTCCACGAAGGTGGACTTCGCATG
>JACPDV010000007.1 GCA_016183835.1 Armatimonadota bacterium | reverse complement strand
TCCCCACCCGCTACGTTGTCGCGTAGCTGGTTCTGCTCAACGGTGGGCGAGGAGCCGCCCCCGCACCAGATCCCGCCGCCGGAACCGTCCGTCGTGTTCCCGCTGATGTTGTTGCCCTTGACGCTGGCGTCGCTGCCGACCCCGCAATAGAACTGGATGCCGCCCCCGGCCACGTTGGCGTGGTTGCCGGCGAACGTGTTGTACTGGATCGCCGGCTGACCCGAGCCGCTCGCGGAGAGCCCTCCCCCCAAGCCCCCCGCAGTGTTGCCTGTAAGGGTGTTCTCCCGGATCGTCGGGGAGCTTCCATAATCGACGGCCACTCCGCCGCCGTTTCCTCCGGCTGAATTTCCGGAGAGCGTGTTGTTCCGCAGCTCGGGCTGGGCGCTCGCGCCACAGCAGTAGATGCCGCCGCCATTGCTCCCCGCAGTGTTGCCGCTGATCTCGTTGTCCTCGATTGTCGGCGAGGCGCCGATACAGGAGATCCCGCCGCCAAGATAGGCATCCGTGTTGCCGCTGATGGTGTTGCCGCTGATCGTCGGGCGGCTGCCCGGCCCGCAGCAGAACAGGCCGGTCCGCCAGTTGCCCGTGATCAGGTTGCTGCGGACGGTGGCCGCTGACACTTGAGTGAGCGCGATGCCGCCGCCGTTGTTGGAGATCACGTTGCGCTCAATCGTGCCCGATCCCTGGCCGCCGGCTGCGATTCCGTACCAAGCGAATCCGGTGATGCCGAGGCCCTGGATGACCGTGCCGCCGGCGGAGACGCCCAATCCATACGCGCCTACCGCCAGGCTGCCGTTCAACACGACCACGGGCGAGCCGGCGTACCCCGGCTGACTGGTCCCGTCGATCGTCGTGCCGGGATCGGTGAGATCCGGCAGCCTCGACAGTGGCTGGATGACGTGGGGTCCCGCTCCCGGGATGTCGAACTGAATCGTGTCGGGGCCAGCCGTGGCGTTGGCGTCTCCCATGGCCGCCCGAAGCGACCCCGGCCCCGAGTCGTTGGTGTTCGTCACCACGATGGTGGCGCCGAGGGCCGAGGGAGCCCCCACAAGGACCGCGAGCACCGCGCCGATCACCCCGGCCAGCCCTCCGAAACCGCCTCGTGCCTTCATCCCCGTCTCCTCCCCTTCACCACCCCGGCGAGGCCACACCCGATGCAGCAGGCTCTGCCGCGCTGTAGGCTGGTACGGCGCTGTGGCCCCAGCTCGCCAGGCGCGACGAGCAGCCGTCGGCCCGTGCATCACATCAGGAGCGGGAAGGACGTGACGAAGCGATGCGCCGGCTCGGAGGAGGAACAGAACGGCCATCCACGACCGCCGGCCGCCACGCCCCCTGGCCTGGCGGCCGGCCCCTGGCCTCGCGGAGTATCCGCGCTGGTGTTCCCATCGCCACCCCCTACCCCGCCTGGATCGTAGCACACGACGGATCGCTGGGCAAGCCTGCTGCGCAACGACCACGCAACAATCACCCAGACCTTTTCAACCGCCCCGTCCTTCTCGCAAACCGCTCCGCCCGGCCGAACAGCCACACCCCGCCCGGCAGTAACACCGCCCCGATCAGGAACAGCCGCCCGATGGCCGGCAGCAACGCCACCACCGGCGCACCGTCCAGGATCGCCTCCCGCATCCCCTGCAGCACGTACGTCGCCGGCGACAGGTGCGAGAGCGGTTGCATCCAGTGCGGCAGCACCGTCACCGGGTAGTACACCCCGCTCACCACCAGCAGCACGCTCTGGATCACGAACACCACCTGCACCCCGCGCTCGGGGAACAAGAGCGGTAGAATCGCGCCCACCACGCCCAGCCCGCTGAACGACACGCTCGCCGCCAGGAGCACCAGCGCCGCGCCGAACAGGTTCGCGCCACTCAGGTCGAGGTGGAAGAACCCCGCCACCACCGCCAGGATCAGCGCCGTCTGCAGGAACCCGTAGCCCAGCGAAAACAGCGTCGCGCCGAACAGGTGCGTGAAGCGCGAGATGGGGGCCATCAGCGTGTACTCGATGGTGCCCTCCCAGCGCTCGAACTGGATGGTCTCGCTCACCAGCTCGAACACCACGCTCAGGTACTGCCACACCAGCGTGCCGATCAGCAGGTAGAGCGTCAGGCGCTGGACGTTCACGTCCTGCCCTGAGATCTGCTTCATCCCGGCGCCGATGAATGTGACGGAGAGCGCGTTGGCCATGCTGTAGATCAGCCACACGACCTCCATCACCCAGTAGCGCTTCACCAGGTTGACATTGCGCTCCACGAACCCGCAGGCCGCGCGCGCCTCATGACGCAGAGCCTTCATGCCTCGTCTCCCGCCGCCTGCGGCTCGCCCAGGCCATGGCCGGTGAGGGCCATGAACACCTCTTCCAGCGTCGCCTCGCGCCCCTCGACGGGCACGCGAGCCTTCAGCTCCGCCGGCGTGCCGTCGGCGACGATGCGGCCATGGTCGATGATCGCCACGCGGTCGCACAGCTCGTCGGCCTCCTGCATGTCGTGGGTGGTGAGCAGAACGGTGGCGTCGTGCTCGCGGCGGAGCTCGGTCACCAGCGCCTGCACCTCGCGCTTGCTGCGCGGGTCGAGGCCGGTGGTGGGCTCGTCGAGGAGCAGCAGGATCGGCTGGGTGAGGAACGCGCGGGCGATGGCCACCTTCTGCTGCATCCCGCGTGACATCTGCTCCATCGGCTCCCACAGGCTCCGCTCGCGGAGGTGCAGCCGGCGGAGGATGGTGGTCGCGCGCTCCCGCGCGGTGCGGCCGTCGAGCCCGTAGAGCCGCGCCCCGAAGAGCAGGTTCTCCATCGGCGAGAGCTTCTTGAAGAACGAGGCCTCCACCGAGACGCGGTTGATCAGCCGCTTGACCGCCCGCTCCTCGCGCAGCACGTCGTGGCCGAAGACGGTCACCTCGCCGCGGTCGGGGATGATCAGCGTCGAGACGACGCGGATCAGAGTGGACTTGCCGGAGCCGTTGGGTCCGAGCAGGCCGTAGATCTGGCCGCGCTGCACGGTCAGGCTGAGGTCCACCAGAGCGTCCACGGCGCGCTTGGTGCCGTCGGCCTCGCCCGTCTCGCCGGATTCGCCCGGCGCGGGCGGCGGGTCGTGACGGCGCCAGGGCCAGCGGATGGGGCGGAAGGTCTTGTGGGCGCCGCGCAGCTCGAGTGCCGTGACCGCTTGTGCTTCCATGGTCGAACCCCGTCACCAAGGCAAGGGCCGTCGGAGCAATGGGTGACGCGGCGGGAGGGACGGCAGGGAAAGACCAGGTCCGCCGCGGGTTGGGTGGGGAGGAGCCCGCGGCTTCAGGTCAGAGGAGCGAACCTAGAGGCCGGAGCCGGGGCAGAGTCCACCCACGGAAGGCGTGTCGATGAAAACGATCAGCATGCTCTGCCGGCTCCTTTCCAAGCGATGGGCGGATTGTAGCACCGCCGGACGGGCGTGACAAGGGATGAGTCACACCCGCCCTCCGACTCCCTCTCCTTGCCAAGGAGAGGGCTGGGGTGAGGTCCATGCCGGCGTCGCGACCCGCTGGTTCGGACTGGACCTCCCCCTGCCCCCGCCTTGGCAAGGAGGGGGTAGCCGAACGCTGCGGGGAGCGTTGGCGCTCCGGAGGGAGTGATCCGTGGGGCGGCGAATGGGGGGGCAGGCAGTCACCCATGTCCACCGCCGCCCTCCTCGTCTTGCTCGCCGCCGCGCCGCCCGGAGCGGTGGAGACGGTCGACAAGCCCCACGTGACACTCCCCCTTCAGCCGTTCACCGTCGAGTTGCTCGACCTGGAGCGCGGGAGCTGGCGATTCGTGGACGCGCTCGGCCAGCGGCTTGCCCTCGACGGCCCTCTGATCGCCTTCGCCTTTCCGGGCCGGATCACCGGCGAGCTGCGGCTGGGCTGCATCCTGTGTGAGCCCGAGTTCCCCCAAGACCTGTCCCACGCCACTCTCAAGCTGGTCGGCCCGTCGCAGTCCGGCGCCGAGGGCGCTTCGTTCCGGATCGACGAGCCCTGCTTCACCGCCACGGTCCGTGTCACACCGCAGGACGGCGCGATGCGCTGCGAGCTGCGCGAGATCAGCCTCGGCCCGGCGGTCACCGGCGACCGCTACGTGGCCGGGCTCTACCTGCAGGCGGGCGGGCAGAGCCATCCCCTCTGGCTGGCGACCGAGGTGTGGCAAGGCGCCGTCGCGCTGCCGAAGGGCGGCGGGTTACGGACGGCGAGCATCGCGCTGCCGCTCCGCCGCTTCGGCAGCTTCGAGGTCACGGCGCAGTGCCCCGGCCTGCCGCCCGCCAAGCTCCGCGTCTGCCGCGTGCCCAAGCGGCGCGACATCGATCCCGACCGCTCGGCGATCGGCATCAATCTGTTCCAGCAGCAGGTCTGGTGGTACGCCTGGCAGGCGCCGCTGATGGCCCGCGCCGGGGTGCACTGGATCCGGCCGTGGCTGGCCTGGGAGAACACCTGGCGCACCCAGGAGCCGGAGCCGGGCAAGTGGGACACCCGCGCGCTCGACGCCGCGCTGCGGCGGATGGAGCGCTTCGGGCTGCGCTACCAGGACATCCTCTTTGCCGCGCCCACCTGGGTAGCCGGCAACGCCGCCTGCGGCGCGCCGCCGATGGACAAGCTCGACCAATGGTCGGCGTACGTCGAGCGCCTGGTCAAGCAGTACCGCGGGCGGATCCGCTACTGGGAGGTGTGGAATGAGCCCGACCTGATGTGGCCCGAGGAGACCCGTCACAACGCCGAGCACTACGCCGCCATGCTCCGCGCCACGTACGACGCGGCCAAGCGCGCCGACCCCGATTGCGTCCTCCTCGGCCTCTCCCACGCCGGCTACGAGGAGTGGCTGGAGCGGCTCGGCCAACTGGGCGTGGCCGACACCTTCGACATCGCCACGGTCCACAGCTACGCCGCGCCGCGCGGGTTCGTGCAGGCCATCGAACGGCGCCGCGCGCTGCTCGACGAGGGCGGCATGGCTCGCAAGCCGATGTGGGTCAACGAGCTGGGCAGCACCGCGTACGACCTCAACCCGGCCTACAACGCCAAGTACGGCTGCTCCGAGAGGCAGCAGGCGGCGCACGTCCCGGCGCTCTACGCCCAGGCCCTGTCGATGGACCCGCGGATGAAGGCGTTCTGGTTCTGTACCTACGACCCGCGCGACGCGGCGCACGAAGACCAGTGGACCGGCGACTGCGGCGTGGGCGTGCTCTACCTCGGGTTCCTGCCGAAGCTCAGCTACGCCGCGCTGGCGGCCACGGCGCGCGAGCTGGACGGCCGCGCCTGCCTCGGCCGGGCGGCGGTGGGGCGCGACCTGCACCAGATCTCGTTCGACGGCGACGTGGCCGTGGTGTGGCACGACCGCCCGGCGGCGCCTGTGCCGGCCACGACGCTGGGCTGTCTGCCGGCTGAGCGGATCACGGTGCGCGACATGTTCGGCAACGTGGTCTCCGCCGGGCCGGCGCGCGGTCTGAGGCTGGACCTGGCGGCGGGCACGCTGTTCGTGGCAGGCAGCCGGCAGCTCTCGGGCATCGCGCGCTGCGAGGCGGCGGTGCGAGTGGCGCCGAAGCAGCTCGCCCTGCCGCCTGGGGGGAGCGCGGTCGTCCGAGTGACGCTACCGCACGGGATGGCGCTGCTGGCGGCGGTACCCGCCGGACTGGCGGTGAGGGTTGAGGTCGGCCGAGGCGCGTTGCGGCTCACCGCGGCGGCGGGCGTGGCGCGCGCCTCGGGCCTGGTGCGGCTGGCGGCGCGCTGCCCGGCGGGCAAGCTCGGTCTGGCGGCGCCGTACGAGGTGGTGCGCCGGCTGCCGGTGACCGTCGGCGAGCCGAACCTGGTGCGCGACCCCGCCTTCACCGCCGGCGACACCGCCGAGTGGACGCCGGAGCGGACCAGCCCGTACGCCTACGACGCCGAGGTGGGGCGCGACGCAGCGGGCAGTCTACGGCTGGACGGGCCGTTCGACCGGCGGCTGGTGCACTGGAGCATCACGCCCACTCCGGGCCGCCCGCTGCGGATGCGTGCCTGGGTGCGAACGGCCGAGCTGGCCGGCTGCCGGGCGACCATCAGCGTGGCGCTGTTCGCCGCCGACCACTGGATCAAGTCCTATTGCCTGGCCAGCACCGACCCGAGCGGCACGCCGGCCATCGGCTGGCCGCTGATCGAGCGGGCGGCGCGGATCCCGTTCGGCACCGCGGACTGGACGCGGCTCGAGGCGGAGCTGCCGGGGGACCAGATCCCGCCGGAGACGAACCAGATCGCCTTCTATGTGGACGTGCAGGGCGGGACCGGGCGGCTGTGGCTGGACGATCTGGACCTGTGGCAGGCGGCAGGCAACTGACGCGGTGCGGCTGTTGTTGGCCCAGCCTCCGCCTGCGTGTGCCACGGGCGGTCCGCCACCCGTGTCTGCCGCAGGAGAGGGGTCCTGCCGAACCGGACACGGGCAGCAGACTGCCCGTGCCACACCATGTGCCCTGTGGCGCAGGAATCCCAACGCGGCTGGACCAAACCGCTGGGTGGGGAGATCGTCATGCGGGTCCGCCGCATCGCGCTGCTGGTCCTCGCAGCCACCGCCCACGCCGGCACCATCCTCATGCCGCAGCCCCAGTCCGGACTGCCGGCGGTCCTGCGCGCGAACGCGCGCCGGTCGCCGAACCTGCTCCAGGCGCCGGCCCGGCTGTCCGTCCGCGAAGCCGGCGAGAAGCTGCCCACGCCGGTTTTCGCTCCCGACGGCGGCGTCGAGTACGGCGCTACGCTCGGAGAGCAGAAGCTCCACCTCACGCTCGCCTACCCATCGGGCGACGCGCGCTGCCTCGAGCTGACCGTGAGCGATCTGGGTGACAAGCCGCGCAGCCTGTTGCTGACACTCACGCTGAGCCTGCGACCGACCGCGTCTCGAGCCTTCTTCCCCGCCGGCAGCAGCCCGCAGGTCACCCTCGTCCGCGGCGCGCCGGCCGTCGGCTACGGCTACGCCGCCGGCGGCATCCCGCTCGGCCTCCCGCTCGGGCAGGTCTTCGACCCGCAGGACGACTGGGGCGTCGCCTGGTTCGGCTGGCTCGGCCGGCTCGTGGAGCCGCTCGGCTGCCGGGTCAGCCGCAGCACCGCGGCCATCACCGTCGAGCTCACGCTCCCCGTGACCTGCCCCGCCGGGCGGTCGGTCGCCCGCCGGATCGGCTTCGCGGTCACCCCCGGTGACTGGCGCCCGGCGCTCGCCGAGCTGCTCGCCGCCTTCCCCCGCAGTTTTGCGCCCAGTTTAGCCGTTGCGCCGCTCCAGGGGCCGTTCGTGTGCAGCGGCGGGACGCCCACCGACGCGCAGATCCAGGACTGGCACGACCAAGGCTGCCGCGTGGTGGAGATCCACGGCACCGCGCCGTGGTACGGCGAGTACGTGCCGCAGGCGAGCAAGTGGACCGCGTTCGTGGACGACCAGTGGCACTTCCTCAGGCCGCGCTTCGAGCCGCCGCAGCGGCCGGCCGACGACGCACCGTGGGAAGTGATCCGCGACTGGGTGGAGCAACAGACGCCCCCCACCCACTCCCGCGCGGCGGTCAACGACTACATCCAACGCCTCCACGCCCACGGCATGAAGGGCCTGATCTACTTCAACCCCACCGAGGCCTGGAAGCCCTGGGCCCTGGCCAGGTTCCCCGACGACCGCAGCCTCGACCCGAATGGCGAGCCGTACCCAACGTGGTACGAGAGCGCCCAGATGATCCCCGACAAAGACCGCCCCTGGGGCCGCTACATGCTCGAACAGCTCCGGGGCGAGCTGGACATCTACCCGGAGGTGGACGGCGTTTTCTTCGACCAGTCCGCGGGCGGCGGGCACGACCTGGCCGAGCTGTGCGAGGCCGGCACGCGCATCGTTCGGGCGCAGGGCAAGCTCTGCTGGTGGAACGGGCCGTTCAACCTGGAGTTGGCGCAGCTCGCCGACGGCATGATGACCGAGGGCGGCGGCACCGACACCTATCGCCACCTGACCGAGATGATGCAGTACTACGGCATGGCCGGGAAGCCCATCGTCTCCCTTGGCCCGGCCGACACTGCCGGCTACGCCGAGTGCCTGGTACACGGCGTGATCCCCACGCCGGTGAGCAAGGCGAGCGCCGAGATGGGCGAGCGCTGGTTCCCACTCTTCCGCTGGCTGGGCAACCGGAAGTGGGTGCTGGAGCCACGCGCGCTCGACGTGCCGGACGGCGTGAGCGCCAACCTCTACCGCGTGCCGGACGGCAACCTGGTGGTGCCCTTCTGCCGCGAGCCGCTGCCCGATGACAAGACGGCCAGGCAGTTCGAGCTGGCGTTCACCATCCGTACCACCGATGCCGGGTCGCTCCGGGCCGCCTACCTGCTGGAGCCCGACCTCCGCGGCTGCCACAAGCTGCCCTTCGCGCGGAGCGGCAAGGCGCTGACCGTGGCGGTGCCGCGGATGGGACCGGCCGGGCTCCTCGTCCTGGCCAAGTCCGGCGTCTTCGCCGCCGCGGAGGGCGGCCTGGCGGTGGTGGCGGGCCGCCCGGCCAGGCTGCGCTGGACAGTGGACAACTGGACCGCCAAGCCGGTTCGGGTGGCGTTCGCCGGCGGCGCGGCGCAGTCGGTCGCGGCGGGCCGGTCGGTGGCGCGCGAGGCGACGGGCACGCCCGCGGGCGAGCGCTGGGCTGTGCCGCTCTCGGCCAAGGTCGACGGCCGGGAGCTGGCCGGACCCGCGGAGGTGTGGGTCGATCCGCCGCTGCTCCTCTTCGCCGACGCCCCGGCCGAGATCCGCGACGACCAGCGCTTGGCGCTCACGGCGCGGCTGCTCAGCCATCTCCCGGCCGGCACCAGGCTGAAGCTCACGGCCGGTGCCGAGGGGATCGCCTTCGACCCGGCCGAGGCGGCGGTGGCCGCGGCGCCCGAGCGCGCCGTCTCGGTCCGCCTGGCCGGGCGGCCGACGGCGGCCGGCGAGCAGACCGTGCGGCTTGGCGCCGTCGCGTCCGACGGCACCACCGCCACGGCTGAGGTGACGGTGGCGGTGGTCGCCTCCGCGCTTGCGCCGGGCGGGTTCGACAAGATCCGCGCGGCCAGCCTGCAGCTCGACGTCTTCGGCGTGGACCGAGCGCAACGAGGTGCGCATCGACAACCAGGTGGGCGACATGTTCAAGGTCCGCAACCTGCGGCTCGTGCTGCGCATGCGCGGCGGGGTGACGGTGGTCTCGCGGGTGGACACGGGCGCCTACACCGGCGGCGCGGGCTGGGCGCACGAGGAGGGCACCGGCTTCGCCAGCGGCCAGCCGATGACCGGGATGGTGCTCACGGTGCCGGTGGACCCGGCGCGGACGGAGCGCTACGAGGAGTTCTTCGGCACACCGCAGAGCGGGCGGCTGGTGCTCGACGTGTTCGGCTCCGGCGCCGGGGAGTACGTGCACAAGCCGGTGACGATCAACGGCGCGCTGCTGGGCAACCTGCCGGAGCAGGGCGACACCTGGGCGGAGAAGAGCCTGGACTTGGCGCCCGAAGCCCTCGACGCGCTGATGACGCGCAACGAGGTGGTGATCGAGAACTCGAACCCCATCGACGCGTTCAAGGTCCGCCGGGCGTGGATCGAGATGACCAACACAAACGGGAAGACCTACGTCAGCGAGGTCGATGAGGCCGCGTACACAAGCTGCGGGTGGGAGTACCAGGAGGGCAAGGTGGGCAGCCCGATCCGGCTCGTGCTGAAGTTCAGGCGGGCGGCGCCGTGAGCCCGGGCGCGGAGGCAGTGAAGGAGCAGCCATGACCGTCGAGTTCGATGCCACGGTCGACGATCTCGTGGATGCGACCATGCGCGTCTCGGCGGACTCGCGGACGGTCCGCGGCTGGCGTCTGGAGGGACGGGTCGTCTATGGCATCTTGATCGGGGCCGTCGCCGCCGCCCTGAGCCCGGCGCCCGCCGCGTTTCGGTTGGTGGCGGCGCTGGTCGGCTTCGTCGTCGGCGCCGTCATTTACACGGGCCAGCGCGACGCCACCACCCGCAAGCGCCTGCGGAAGCTCTACCTGGAGCGGCTGGGAGCCGAGCTGCCGTTCCGCGTGGAGGTCTCGCTCCTGCCCCACGGCGTCCGCGTGCGGGGCATGGGCAACGAGTCGACGTACGCCTGGCGCAACGTGGAGAGCGTCACGAAGCAGCCCGACTCCGTGGACATTCGTCTCCGGCAGGGGCTGATCGTGGTGCGCAAGCGGGCGTTCCACACCTACGACGTGCTGGACGAGTTCGTCGAGATGGCCAGACGGCTGGCCGAGCAGGCCCGCACGGTGTCGGAGACTCCGCTCCCGCGCGCGCAGACGGCCGACGACGGGCTATCGGAGATCTCGATCTGAGCGGCAACCAGAACCAAGGAGAATCAGGCATGGACGTGCGATCCGCCCTCAAGGGCCAGTACCACGGCGCGCTGGCGACGCTGAAGGAAGCCCTCGACCGCTGCCCCGACGACCTCTGGACGCTGGAGGGTCCGCTGCTTCCGTTCTGGCAGGTGGCCTACCACGCGCTGTTCTTCACCCACTTCTACCTGCAGCGTGGCCACCTCTCCTTCGAGCCCTGGGAGCACCACCGCCACCCCTGCCAGGACCTGTCGTCGCACGACCAGGAGCCTTACGCCAAGGCACAGATCCTCGAGTACTGGGCGGTCTGCGACGGCATGGTGGATGGCTGCGTGGACGGGATGGATCTCGAGGCGCGGGAGTGCGGCTTCCCCTGGTACCCGCTGCCCAAGCTGGACCACCAGATCGTCAACATCCGCCACATTCAGCACCACGCCGCACAGCTCGGCGACCGGCTCCGGGCGGCGACGGGCGAGGGTCTGCGGTGGTACGGCAAGGCCTGAGCACGCAAGGACTCGACAGACGCCTGCGGATCGGTTACAACAACTCCCAGAGGGGAACCCGGCACATGCCGGCATGAGGTGAACCGCAATGGATCCGGACACGACGAGCCCGCTCGGACCCGATCAGCCGGGGCGTGAGACGCCCGGCGGGGGGTGGGATGGCGGCGAGGCGACAGCCCTGGTGCCGCGCAGCCTGTTCGACATCATCGGGACGGCCGTGACGCTCTACCAGCGCAACTTCGGGCTGTTCTTCAAGATCGCCGCCCTGGTCTACGTGCCGTGGGCCGTGGTCGAGGCGTTGCTGCGGCTCGCCGCCGGCAACGATGCGGAGACGGTCAACCTCGTGGTGGCGCCGCTCACCCTCGTCGTCCTGCCGCTGCTGTTCCTGACCCAGGGCGCGATGATCCGGGCCATCTCGGATGTCTACCTCGGCAACCCGGTCTCGCTGGCTAGCTGCTACGCCTATGTCCGACGCCGGCTCTGGACCTACATCGGCACCATGCTGCTGGCGGGGCTGCTTCTCTTCGGTGCCGCGGCCTTGGTCGGCTTCCTGTGCGCCATGGTCCTCGGCGCCGCGCTGGCCGGTGCCGGCCCGGTGCCGGTGGTGGCCACCGCCATGTTGGTCGCCGGGCTGGTGGTCCTGCCGCTCTCGTTCTGGATCACCTTCCTCGCCGAGGCGGTGCTGCTGGAGGGCCGTGCTGGCCTGGCTGCCATCTGGCGCGGGCGTGGGCTCGCCGCGGGCCGGTGGGGCAGCATCTTCCTGCTCGCCCTGTTGGGCGCGCTGATCGTGCTCGCGTTGCAGATGCCGAGCCTGGCCGTCGCCTTCGCCGGCTGGGGCCTGCGCGCGACCGGAGTCCTCACCAGCCTCTGGAGCGGTATCGTTTACTCTCTGATCATGCCGTTTACGCTCGGCGCGCAGATCCTGCTGTACTACGACATCCGCATCCGCAAGGAAGGCTTCAACCTCGAGACGCTGGCCCGCAGCATGGTGTCGTTCGGCGGTTAGGCCGCCATCGCCGTCTCGATCTGTTGCGCCAACGCCGCCACCGCCGGCTCGTCCAGCCCTTCGGCGAGGCCGTCGTAGCCGGCGGTGCGGATCATCTCCGGCAGCCGGTCGCGCACGGCCGCGATCGTGAAGGCCACGCTCTCCGGCACCGACTTGCCGGTCAGGTTGTGGACGTCGTTCCGGCCGTCGGGGTCGTGGTGGTAGTGCGGCGCCTTGCGGAAGCAGTCGAACCGCAGGAGCTGCCGGCGCGCGCCGTCCACCTCGCCGAAGACCATCAGCGCCGGCCCGCCGTCGTCGCCGAACACGCGCTGCTCGACCTCGAACTCGAGGCCGCTTGCTTCGAACACGTCTGCCATGGTCGGTCTGTCTCCTCGCCGCCGGGCCGCCCTCGCCCGCAACGTGCTACCCCGATCGTAAGGCGCGGCGGCTATGAGCGCGGGAGGACCGTGGCCGTGGCGTTGACAGCCGCGGTGTCGCCCAGCTAGGATTCGACACGGGAAGAACGCCATGCGTGTGGAGCTCACCGTCACGCTCGACGGCTCTGTCGAGGGGGTGATGCGTGCGCTCTCCCGCTCGCGGGTGGCACGGGGCTGGAAGCAGGGAGGCCAGGCGGCCATGGGGCTGCTGGTGGGTCTCCTCGTGTTCGGTCTGCTCCTGGGTGCCCGGGGGGCGGCCCTTGGTGCCGGTTCGGCCGTAGTCGCCGCGCTGGCCTTTGGGCGGGTCTATGAGCACGTCTCGCGCTGGCACCTGCGCCGTCTCTGCCGCGAGCAGCTCGGCAGCGATGGATCCGCCGAGTTGGTAGTGGAGCTGCTGCCCGACGCAGTGAGCGCCAGATGGCTCGGCCGCGAGCTCCGCTTCGAGTGGATCATCCTCGAGAGCATTCGCGAGGAGCCCGAGCTCGTCGAGCTACTGTTCAGCAAAGGCGGATACCTGACGCTATGGCGGTCGGGGTTCAGCGGGCCGGAACAGGTGGAGGCGTTCATCGCGCTCGCCCGGCGATATGCCGAAGCGGCCGAGCTGCTGGTGAAGGTGCCACCGGAACCGACGTGACCGGCGCCCGAGGGACGCGGCGGCGAGGCCCGGCCTGCCCCCTGCGATGGGCGTGGTCTACCATCGCGCCGAGGGCGACGCGTCGCGGCACCCGGCGAGGGAGCACGGCATGCGAGTCGAGTACGACTCCACCCTGGAAGACCACGTTGGCTTCCTATCGCGCTACTGGGCGCGCTCCGCGCTCACCCGGCGCTGGGCTCGCGAAGGCTGGCGGTGGCGGCTGTGCGAGATCGCCGTCGTCGTGTTCCTCCTCGTGCCGGGCGACTTGGGCTCGAGGTTCCTCGTGGCGACGGTGAGCGTCTTAGTGGCCGCGACAGTCGTGCCAGCCGTCTGGAATCCAGTGGTCAGACGCCGGCGGCGTGCCGTATGCCTGGAGCTCCGCGGCACCGACGAGCCCTTAGTCGTGGCGTTGACACTGCTGCCCGACTGCCTCCAGGTCAGCCAGCCCGGTGTCGAGTACCGCTTCGCGTGGGGCGACATCGAGGAGATCCAGGTCCGGCCCGAGGCCATCGACTTCTACACCGGCCACGGCGGCTTTGCGTCGGTCTGCACGCGAGCTTTTGGATCTCCGGAAGAGATGGAGCGTTTTGTCGACCTGGCCAAGTCGTACCGCGACCAGGCGCAAGGCGAGCGCATGGTGACGTTTGGCCCCGACTCCGTGGAGTCCTCGGCTCAGCCCCTCACCCCTTCAGCCCGGTCACCGAGATCCCCTGGATGAACGTCTTCTGCGCGAAGAAGAAGAGGACGATGATTGGCAGGACCATGATCGTCGCCGCCGCCATCAGCATGTTCCACTCCGTCCCGCCGTGCTGGCTCTGGTACGCCTGCAAGCCCAGCGCCAGCGTGAACTGCCGCTGATCCTGCAGGTAGATCAGCGGGCCCAGGAAGTCGTTCCACACGTACATGAAGTGGAACAGGGCCACCACCGCCAGCGCCGGTTTCGCCAGCGGCAGGATGATCCGCCAGAAGATCCGCCACTCCGAGCAGCCGTCCACCCGCGCCGCCTCGCTCAGCTCCTGCGGGATGGTCATGAAGAACTGCCGCAGGAGGAAGATGTTGAATGCCCCGCCGCACCACGCCCCCACCCACAGCGGCTTGAACGTGCCGATCCAGTGCAGGTGGCGGTAGAGCACGTACATCGGCACCATCGTCACCGGGAACGGGATCATCATCGTCGCCAGCGTGATGGCGAACAGCGTCTCCCGCCCGCGCCAGCGGATCCGCGAGAAGCCGTACGCCACCACCGCGTTGCTCAGCACACACCCGGTCACCCCCAGGACCGCCAGGTAGAGCGTGTTCTGCGCGTAGACGAGGAACGGGATGTAGCCCAGCTTGTCGCTCTGGTACATCACCGCCCTCGGGTAGTTGACCCACTGCCAGACCGATGGGATCCAGCGCGGCGGCAGCGTCATCGTCTCGGTGATGGGCTTCAGCGAAGTGCTGATCATCCACAGGAGCGGGAAGAGGCAGACCAGCGAGCCGGCGATCAGCACGAGGTGCACGAGGGGCCGGAGCCAGGGCGTCTTGACCTGCATGTCAGGCTCCCTCGTAGTGCACGTGGCGCTGCGACAGCCGCAGCGCCGCGAAGGTGCAGGCCAGCGTGATCAGGAACAGGATCCACGCCATCGCCGAGGCGTAGCCCATCTGCAGGTATGGCAGCGCGTTGTCGTAGAGGTACTCGGTGTAGAAGTAGCCCGACCGCGCCGGCTGCCCGCCGGGGAGCATGATGTAGGGCACGGCAAACATCTGCAGCGAGCCGATGATGCCCATGATCAGGTTGAACAGGATCACCGGCGAGACCATCGGCAGCGTGACGTGCCGGAGCTTGCCGAGCCACCCGGCGCCGTCCAGGTCGGCCGCCTCGTAGAGCTGCTGCGGCACGTCCTGCAGCCCGGCGAGGAAGATCACCATCGTGTTGCCCACGCCCCACAGGCTCATCAGGACCAGCGCCGGCTTGGTCCACAGCGGGTCGCTGAGCCAGCCGGGGCCCTTCACCCCGGCCTTGCCCAGCAGCACGTTGAGCACGCCGTACTCGCCGTTGAGCAGCCACAGCCAGAGGATCGCCGAGGCCACCGCCGGCACCAGGCTGGGGAGGAAGAAGAAGGTCCGGTAGAACGCCATCCCGCGCACGCCGCTGTTGAGCAGGATGGCCGTGGCCAGCGCCGTCACCAGCCCCAGCGGGAGCGCGATCGCGGCGTAGCCCAGCGTGTTGCGCAGCGCCAGCCAGAACACGTCGTCGCCGGCCAGGTCGTGGTAGTTGCCCAGCCCAATGAAGTGCGCCGGCTGGAGCACCGAGTAGTCGCACAGGCTGAACCAGAACGAGGCGGCGATGGGGTAGATCTGGAACAGCGCCAGCCCGATCAGCCACGGCGCCACGAAGCAGAGGCCGAGCTTCAGGTTGTGGCGTTCACCGCGGGTCACTTCTCGGACCAGCCTCTCCGCTGCTTCTGCCGCAGCTCGCGGGCCATCAGCTTCTCCATCCGCGCCTGCACCTGCCCCAGCGCCTCCTCGGGCGACCGCCGGCCGAGCCAGATGGTCGAGAAGGCGTTGGTCATCTCGTCGTTGTACTCCCGCCAGAAGCCGAGCTTCGGCGGCGCGAAGGTGTTCCGGCTGTGCGCCAGGTCGATGAAGACCTGGAGGCAGGGGTGCGGGTGGTCGCGCAGGAACCCGATGCTGACCAGCGTCAGCGGGGTGTGCTTGCGCTGCCCCATGCAGAGCAGCTCCATCCCCAGCTGCGACTGCACGTAGGCGATGAACTCGAACGCCTCGCGCGGGTGCCGGCTGCCGGTGGGGATCACGAGCGTATCGATGTCCACCGGGGTGGTGTTCGCCAGGTCGGGCCGGTCGGCGGGCGGCGGGAAGGGCGCACAGCCCCACTCCATGTCGGGCGCGTACTTGCTGATGAAGTTGTACATCCACACGCCCTGCACTTCCATCGCCACCTTGCCCGCGAGGAAGGCGTTCTGCGGCGAGCTGAAGTTGCCGAAGCCGCTCTGGAAGACTTGCAGGTCCTTCGCCTGGTACCGGTCGGCGTACGACTGCACCCACTGGTAAGCGCGCAGGTTTGCGGGCGAGTTGGCGGTGACGTGGCCCTTGCCGTCGTAGAGCGTGCCGCCGAACCAGTAGCCCCAGCCCCAGTTCCACCAGCCCGGCTCGCTGGGCATGAACCCGGCCACAACGATATGGCCGTCGGCATCGCGCCGGGTGAGCTTGGCGGCGAAGCGGTCAAGCTCCTCGATGGTCCGCGGCGGCGTGTCAGGGTCGAGTCCGGCCTCTCTGAAGAGCTTCTTGTTCCAGTGCAAGGCGACGGTGGCGGGGGTGGTGGGCAGCGCCCAGAGATGCCCGCGATAGGAGCAGAGGTCCCAGTAGCAAGGCAGGTAGTCGGCCTCCTGGATGCCGTGCTCGCGGAGGAGGTCATCGAGCGGGAGGATGGAGCCGTTGTCGGCGTAGACGTGGGTGTTGAACGACCACAGCCCGGCCACGTCCGGCGGGTTCCCGCCGGCGGTGGCGAGGAGCATCTTCTGGTCCACCTGGCTGACGGTGAGGAGGTCGACGTGGATGCGGGTTTGGGTGGCGTTGAACTGGTCGACGACGGCGCGCATGGC
>JACPDV010000489.1 GCA_016183835.1 Armatimonadota bacterium | reverse complement strand
GCTCGACCTTCTTGTCGCACGTGGCGCGCGCCAGGTCGCCGGTGAAGTCGGCGGGGATCCTGAGGGCGAACCCGTCGCCGTGGGGCATGGAGGCGCAGTCCGGCGAGCCCATCTGCGCAGGCCAGGCAGCCCGGGCGGCCTGGTCGGTGGGGTAGTCGAAGGAGTCGATCACGGTGGCGGCGGCGAAGACGCGGGTGGCCGCGAGGAGGGCGCAGAGGCAGGCGAGGCGGCGCATGGCGGGCTCCCGGGCGGCGGACGGATTTCGCCGCCGGCGGACCGATGCCTCCCTGCGGCGGCGGCCCGGGGAGTGGTACAATGTGATGCCAACGGTCGGAGGCCCGGCGATGTCGGACTCGCGCCTGATCCACAGCCTGCGATTGCGGAACCTGCTCTCGTTTGGTCCGGATGCCGAGCAGTTCGAGTTGGGGCCGCTCAACGTGCTTATCGGGCCGAATGGGTCAGGGAAGTCGAATCTGATCGAGGCGCTCAGGCTGCTACACGCGGCGACGGGCGATTTGGTGCGGGCGGCACTCGATGGCGGCGGGTTCGGTGAACTCGTCTGGAAGGGCTCGGCGGGCGAGCCGGAAGTGGATGTGGTGGTGGACCTGCCCACGCCGGAGCCGGGGCTGCTCTTGCGGCACCAGTTCAGGTTGGCTGGCCCGATGGTGCGTCCGGCCCTGCGGTCTGAGGAACTCATGCGGCTCTGGGACGGCCATGACCCGGTCCAAGTCTACCATTCGCTGGATGGCGTCGCGACGGTGATGATCAGGGATTCTGGGCCGCGACAACACGCGGTCCTCGGAAGTGACGACCGGGAGCCCTACACACCGACCGAGTTGAGGGCGGGTCAGTCGATACTCTCCCAGTGGGGGCCTGTCGGCCTGAGCCCTGAGATCGACCTCCTATTCAAGCGGTACTCCGGGATCTACGTGTTTGACGACTGGAGCCTAGGCAGGGGGTCACCAGTTCGCCGCCCAGTGGACGCCGCAGCCGACAACACGTTCCTGGCCCGCGATGGCTCCAACCTAGCTATGGTCGTCAACGCGCTCGACCAGTCGAGCGCCGTGCATCGTCAGCTTCTCGACGACCTGCAGCGCTTCAGCCCGCGGATCGTGGACTTCCGCACCAAGACGGAGGGTGGCACCATCCAGCTCTTCTTCGAGGAGGAGGCTCTGCGGGAGTCGGTCCCGGCGGCCCGGGCCTCGCACGGCACCCTACGGTTCTTCTGCCTGCTGACGATCTTGCGTCATCCCCACCCGCCGCCACTCATCGGCCTCGAAGAGCCGGAGATCGGTCTCCACCCCGACATCCTCCCGTGGCTCGGCGAGCTGCTCGTGGAAGCGTCCGAGCGGACGCAACTCGTGGTCACCACCCACTCGGACGCTCTTCTGACGCGGCTGGATCCGGCCCACGTCCTCGTCACCGAGCGAGACGAGGCAGGCACCAGGCTGCGGCGTCTGGAGCGTGACGCGCTCAGTGAGTGGCTGGCCGAGTACACCCTGGGGGACCTCTGGCGGATGGGCGAACTGGGGGGCAATCGTTGGTGAGGCCCGTCGTCATCTACGCCGAGGGCGGGGGTGATTCCGCCAACGCGAGGGCCGAGTTCCGGGCCGGACTGAAGCACTTCCTCGAGCGGGCGGTGCCCGAGGCAAAGGCCGTCAAGGTTGTGCCGTGTGGTGGACGGCAGAAGGCGTACGATGCTTTCCGGTCTGCGCTCCGGGACCCGGACCACCACCACCTTCTCCTGGTGGACGCCGAAGCCAGCGTGTCTCACGCCCCATGGGACCACCTGTTTCGCCGCGACGAGTGGCGCAGCGAAGGCGCCGATGAAGGGCAGTGCCACCTGATGATCATGGCCATGGAAGCCTGGCTCGTCGCGGACCCGGACGCCTTGGCCGCGTACTACCGGACTGGTTTCCGCGCTGCGGCCCTGCCGCATGCGCGGGATATCGAGACCGTGGAGAAGCGGCGCCTGGTGACTTCGTTGGAGTCCGCGACTCGAGACACGCAGAAAGGCGCCTACCAGAAGAGCCACGGCTGGACGCTGATCGGCCGCGTGGATCCCGCCAAGGTCTGCGCTCGCGCGAAGGCCTGTGGTCGCCTGATCGACACGCTTGCCCTCCTGCTCGACACTTAGACTGCACGGCCGACACCGTTCGCTCGGCCGCGCACGGGAGACCAACCTGCGGTCGCAGACCGCCGGCGTGGAGCGCCTCGCCATGACGCCCGATCCAGCCCCCGCCGCGCTCGAGCTCCTGGCCCGCTGGACCCGCGCCGCCGAGCGCTGGTGGTACCCCATTGCCGGCCGGCCCGACCTCGGCTGCTACGGCACCGGGTACAACTCCTGGGGCGTGCAGACCAACCAGAAGTACCTCGCTGCCCTCGCCGCCGTGGCCGCGTTCGCCACCGACGACGAGATTCGTGACCTGGGGCGCGCGCGCGCCCTCGCCGCCCTGCGCTTCAGCCTCCACAGCCACGTCAGCGGCGGCGGTGCGTGCACCGACGGCACCCTGTGGGGGCACACCTGGATCAGCGGGCTCGGGCTCGAGCGCATGATGTACGGCGTCCACCTGCTCCAGCCGCACCTGACCGACGCCGACCGCCAGGCGCTCCGGCGCGTGCTGACCAGCGAGGCCGAGGCCCTCCTCCACACCGTCAAGCGCGGCGAGCACGGCGGTGTGGTGGCCGACCGGTGGAACGCCAGCGGCCGGAACGTACCCGAGTCGAACCTGTGGAACGGCGCCCTCCTGTGGCGCAGCGCCATCCTCTACCCCGACCACCCGGCCGCCGGCTCCTGGCTGGAGCAGGCGCAGCGCCTCTTCATGAACGGCATCAGCGTGCCCGCGGACGACACCGACGAGAGGCTCGTCGCCGGCCGGCCGGTGCGCGAGTGGCATGTCGGCGCCAACTACTTCCCGCACTACGCGCTCGACCACCACGGCTACCTCAACGTCGGCTACATGGTGATCTGCCTGTCCAACGTGGCCATCCTCCACTTCGACCTGCTCCGCGGCGGCTGGACCCCGCCCGAGACGCTCTACCACCACGCCGCCGACCTGTGGCAGGTGGTGCGGCGCTTCGTCTTCGCCGATGGCCGCCTGGCGCGCATCGGCGGCGACAGCCGCGTGCGCTACGCCTACTGCCAGGAGTACCTGCTGCCGGCGCTGCTCCTGGCCGCCGACCGCTTCAGCGACCCGCACGCGCTGGCGCTGGCCGAGGCGCAGGTCGAGACCATCCGCCGCGAGGCCGAGCACCACGGCGACGGGAGCTTCTACGGCAGCCGTCTGTCGTCACTCGAGGCCGAGAACCCCTATTACCTGACGCGGCTGGAGTCCGACCGCGCCTGCGCGTTGGGGATGCTGGCCGCCTGGCACGACCTGGTTGGCGGGACCACGGACGGCGGCTTCGAGGCGAGTGTGGCCGGCGGCTGGTGCGAGCCGGAGCACGGCGCGGTGATGCACCGCTGCCCCACTCGGCTGGCGTCGTTCGCCTGGCGGGCGTACGGTCTGACGCAGGGCGTCTGCCAGCCGCCGGGCGACGGCGACCTGGCCGAGTGGCAGCAGAACCTGACCGGGGTGGTGCGCTTCGCCGGGGAGGGCGGCGGGCGCAAGCTGGTGCGCTGCGAGGTGGAGCCGATCGAGGGCGGGTTCGTCACCCACGGCGCGGTGCAGGAAGGCTGCGGCGTGACGCTCGCCGAAGGGTGGAAGGCGGAGTGGTCGGCGCTGCACCGGATCGTCTTCGTGGCCCTGCCGGACGGGCACACGGTGGTCGGGCTGGAGCACGTCCGCGCGGCGGACCACCGGGTGCTGGTAGCGGAGGTGAAGGGGCTGCACCTGAACTTGCCCAACGACCTGTTCAACGGCTTCCGCCGCCGGCTGGTGACCGCGGCCGGCGAGCAGTGGCTGGCGAGGCCGGCCGGCCGCGACGAAGTGCGGCCGCTCGGCGGGCGCTGGGCGCATTGCGATGTGGGCGGCCTGGTGGGGCTCTACGGCGCGGAGGAGCTGGTAGTGGACCGCTCAGTGGTGCGGCGCGGCGGACGTTACCGCTCGCTGTACGCAGAAGAGCTGTGCTGGGGACACCAGGCCGGCGTGCGGGCAGTGGACGCCGGCGCGGTGCTTCTCGACGTAGGTTGGGCGGTGCTCTCCTCGGCGACCCCCGAGCAGACCGCCGCCTTCGCCGCCCGCGCCGAAGCCGGCCTGGACGGCGAGGTCCGCTGGCTGCGCCTGGTCGGCCTGGACGGCCACCGCTACGAGCTCCGCTCGGCCGAAAAAGGGGTCAGGCTACTTTTCTGAGCCCTCCATCAGCCGCCCAGCGCCGCCTCGTACGCCGCGATCACGTTCTCCGGCGGCGTGTTGGGCTGGATGTTGTGGATCGGGCAGAAGACCAGGCCGCCGCCGGCGCCCAGCACCCGCACCCGCTCGGACACTTCCGCGCGGACCTCGGCCGGCGTGCCGAACTCCAGCGTCGTCTGCGTCTCCACCCCGCCGCCCCAGAACGTCAAGCGGTCGCCGTAGAGCGCCTTCAGCCGCCCCGGCGCCATCCCCGCGGCCGAGGTCTGTACCGGGTTCAGCGCGTCCAGCCCGGCGTCCACCAGGTCGCCGAGCAGGTTGGCGATGCTGCCACACGAGTGCTCGAAGACGCGCCACGGCGTGTGCTGGTGGATCCACTCGAACTGCTCGCGCAGCCCCGGCAGGTAGACCTCGCGGAAAACCTCGGGCCGGAACCACTCCGCGCGCTGCGTGCCGAAGTCCAGCCCCGAAATCGTCACCACATCCACATGCGTGTCCAGCGCGCTCCAGAGGCGCTCCAGGTTGCGGACCGCCACCCGCGTGCTGAGCGCGAAGAGCTCTTTCACGTAGCCCGGGTCGCGCGCCAGGAGGCACCAGAAGTCGGTCAGCGTGCCGACGTAGCGCAGTCCGAGCCAGGGCCAGGCGCCGAGGACGAGGCACTTGTCGGTCTCGCGCCGGAGCAGCCGGGCGTGGCCGGCCAGGTAGGCCAGCTCGGCGTCGGTGACCAGCCAGCCGGCGCTGTCCTCCTCCAGCCGGGCCAGATCGGGCGGCTCCCAGTCGGGGTGGAAGTCGCCGTAACCGATGGTGTCGAAGTACCACCCGCCGGCGGGCATGCGGCAGCAGGGCGGGCGGGAGCGGTCGTTGCCCGCGTACCACAGCCAGTCGCCGCCCGCGCCTACCTCCACATCGAAGTCGCCGGGCATCAGCACCTCGGTGCCGTCCATCAACCGCCACGGCTGCCACCGCTCACGGCGGAGGCCCATGCTCAGCGCGAGCGGCTCGACCGGCAGGCAGTCCACACCGCAGCGCTCCACGAGGTCCAGCTCCACCTCGCCGAGCATCTGGTAGACGTCGTAGATCTTGACCGGGTGGTCGTCGAGGCCCAGGCGGCGGCGAAGGCGGTCGAGGGCGACGGCGGCGATGCCGGTCACGAAGGTGCCGCCAAGGTCGATCGGCACGCGGTCGGGCTGGCGGTGGTCAAGGGCGGCGAGGACGCGATCGCGGCTGGTCATGGCGCGGCTCGTGGCGGTCGGGAGGAGGTTCGCGGCGCGCCCACCGGCTCCTGCCGCAGGACTCAGTCGGCCAGGGCGGCGCGCACCGCCACGGACAGGTCGTGGGCGGTGAAGGGCTTGGCGAGGAACTGCACGCCCTGCTCGAGGATGCCATGATCCGCGATCACGTCGGCCGGGTAGCCGGAGAGGAAGAGCCGCCTCAGCCCGGGCCGGGCGGCGGCGAGCGAGGCGGCCAGGTCGCGGCCGTTCATCGCGGGCATCACCACGTCGGTGATCAGGAGGTGCAGCGGCTCCTCGTGCGTGGCGGCCAGCTCGAGCGCCTGCGCCGGCGTGCCGGCGGAGAGGACGGTGTAGCCCAGCCCTGTCAGGATGCGCACGCCGAGCTTGAGCACCGCCGGGTCGTCTTCGACGAGGAGCACGGTCTCGGTCCCGCGCTGGGGCTCGGGCGCCCGCCGCACCGCCGAGTCGGCCCGCGGCTCCGCGTGGCGGGGCAGGTAGATGCGGATGACCGTGCCCTGACCAACCTCGCTGTAGACGTTGATGAACCCGT
>JACPDV010000488.1 GCA_016183835.1 Armatimonadota bacterium | reverse complement strand
AGCGGGGGGAGGCGGGAGGGGGGTCGTCCGAAGCGGCACCGACGCCGGAACCCGCGCCCGAGCCCGCGCTTGAGCAGCCGGAACCGGAACCGGAACCCGCGCCCGAGCCGCCGGCCGAGCCGTTCGACTTTGCGGCGCCGTTCGGGGATGCCACGCCCGAGCCCGCCGAGCCCGAAGCGGAGCCCGAACCGGCAGCCGAGCCCGGCCCGCCGGCGGGTTGGGGCCGGCAGGTCTCCTTCGGCGGTGAGCCGGCGGAGCCGGCGGAGCCCGGCGAGCGCCGCCCGCCCGTGCAGCGCCCGGAGCACGTGGACCGGCCGGTGGTGGATGCGGACGAAGGCGAGGGGTAGCGTCTCGCGGGGGTGGGCCGAGACGGGAGGAATGGCATGGCCAGGTTCATTGCACTGATGCGGTTCACGGACCAGGGCATTCGGGCGGTGAAGGACTCGCCCCGGCGAGCCGCCGCCAACCGCGCGTTGGCCGAGCAGGTCGGGGTGAGGGTGGTCGACATCTTCTGGACCCTCGGTTCCTACGATGTGGTGATGATTCTCGAAGCGCCAGACGACGAGACGGTGACCAGCTACCTGCTCAGCGTGGCGTCGCGGGGGAATGTGACCACGGAGACGCTGCGGGCGTTCGACGCCGAGCAGTTCGCAGCGGTTACCGCGAAGATGGCTTGAGACGGGCGACCGTCGATCGGCTTCCGCATCTCGGGAGAGCTGGGTCGTCAAGCGGGTCCCTGCCGGACCCACCAGCGCGTTGGGGTGGATCGGTTGCTGGCCTGTTGCCTGCCCGGCGTGAGCGGGATTCGAACCCGCATCACCCGGTGACCGAGCTCCTCTTCGGGCCGTAGCCCATCACGACTGCACAGGGCAGCCTGGCCGCGTTTGGCCTTGGACGATCACGCCGGGCTGAGGGGAGTGTACCACGGGGTGCGGGCGGGGGAGATGCTGGGACGGATGCAACGCATTGGGCGTAGGGTGGGCTACTGCCCACCACTCCGCGGCCGTCCGACGTGACGCCACGCAGTAGCCGGCCCAGCGGGGCGCCCGGGCGTCAAGGTGCCGGCGCCCAGAAACTCGTGCCCTCCTTGTTGTCAGTGGCCAGCATGAGCATGCTTGGCGCGAACCCGCCCCATCCGCCGGGCATGGTCGCGACCACCCTTCTGGTCGCCACGTCCCAGAGCTGCACTTGGTCTTGCCCTTCCAGAATCACGCTCCGGCCGTCGGGGCTGAAGCTCGGCCTCATCGCACCGAAGCCGGCGAGCTGTCGGCCGCCCGACACGCGGCTCAGCCGGGTCGGCTGCGGAAAGTGCCCGTTCGTCAGGACCAATGACCCATCAGGGCTGTAATCCGGAAAGCTGCCCGCCACCACACACCGCAGCCGGCCCGACGGCACTTCCCAGAGGCGCGTGCGGTGATCCGGCGTCTCGGTGCCGATAGTCCTGCCGACGGGGCTGAAGTAGGCCGGCAGCGCGCCGCCGCCAGGCCCGGTGCCCTGCAGCGTTGCGCCCAATCGACCGGTGTCCACGTTCCACAGCCGCACCTTGGAGTCCCGCGCCTGCGCGGCGATCCAGCGGCCGTCCGGCGAGAAGTCATGCGCCGAGCCCCGGATCCTGCGCAACAACCGGCCCTTCGGCACGTCCCAGACCAGGGTTTGTTCCTTGCCCCCCGGAGTCCACGTGATCAGCCGCCGGCCATCCGGGCTGAGCCACGGACCGCCCTCGCCGTAGTAGCCCTGCAATCGCGCCACGAGTTTGCCGGTCGTGCTCGACCACACACCGACACGGTGTCCGTGGGCCAGGTTCGTCACGAACCAACGGTCATCCGGCAGGAAGCACGGCCCCGCCTCGGGACCGGTGCCGTCGACATCCGCGAGGTGCCGCCCCGAGGGGATTTCCCACAACCGCACCGGACCCTCGTCGTGCGCCAAGGTGATCGCCCGGGTGCCATCGCGAACGACGCCGAAGAACGTGCCGGGAAGCTGGCACACGGCCTGCCCCGTGCCGGCATTCCACAACAGCGCCTCGGCGCGGTGCGTGTCCGGGTAGTAGAGACGCGTCGCCAGCAGTCGGCCGCGCGCCTGGAAGCACGGCTGGTCGCCGGTCACCGCGTACGCCGGCGAGACGGATGGCAGGATCCAGACGCGCGAGGATTCGCCGTCGTGGTCTTCCGTAGAGGCCAGCCGCCCATCCTCCCTGAACGCTCTGAAGCCGCCCGGCACCGTCGCGATCAGGCGCGCCCCGCGGCTCCAGTCCGCCTGCGGCCCGGCCGCCGCCGGCACGGCGGCGAGGACGAGCCACGCGAGCCACAGCCGCCGCCGCATAACCATGCTCCGCTACTCCTCCAGCACGCCGGTCCGGTCGTAGACCGCCGACAGCGGCGCGGCGAAGCCGAGGGAGTCGAGCCGGAGCAGGTCGTCGGGCCGTGTCAGGCTCTCGGTCTCCCAGCCGTCCGGGCCGCGCCGGAGCACGCGGACCCAGAGCACGTCCTGGGCGACGAGGATGTAGGCTTCGACGGAGGGGAGGCGCCAGTAGGCGTCGGCTTTCTCGGCCTCGTCAATGCGGCGGGTGCTGGGCGAGGAAACCTCGATGATGACCCGTGGCCGATCCGTGAAGTCCTGCTGTGGATCGGGATCGCACACGACCGTCAGGTCCGGGTAGTAGATGACGTCTTCCGCGGGACGGACCTTCAGGTCGTTGCCCATTACCTCGCACGGGTGACCGGCAAGGTGCTGCCACAGGAGGCCGGTGAGGTTGGCGACGATCCGGATGTGCGCCGGACTGGCGCCCGCCAAGGCGTAGACGTGCCCACCCACGTACTCATGCTTGACGTCGGCGCTCTCCTCCCATGCCAGGTAGGCTTCGGGGGTCAGCAGCGCTTCAACCCGCGATGGCTCGCTCATGGCCCGGCTCCCAACGCGCATTGTAGCACGCCTGCGACAGGCCGCCGGCGCGCCACGTCCCTCGCGCTCCGCTGCCTACCTCCCCATCAACGCCCCCAACAACCCTTCGCGCCACTCGCCCTTCTCCGGGTCCCACGCCCCGGACCCGGCGGGGAACTCGCCTCTTGGCCCGGTTCCGGCACTGCACGGCGCGCTCGCACGAACCAGCCGGCTAGGGATGCTGGTCGGGATCCTCGACGGTCAGGCCTGCCGCCACCGCAGCGCGGTTCAGGTCGGCGTCCGCCGACACGAACAGGTCCAGGGCCGCCCCAGCGGCCGGCAGGCGCTGCTGGAGAGAGAGGGCACTCGCCAGTTGCACGGCGTCGTAGCCCCGCAGGCGCTGCTGTTCGGCCCAGGTT